>JASFPJ010000011.1:0-21002 GCA_050116035.1 Candidatus Aminicenantota bacterium
AAGGTTGCGGTGGATGATTTCCGTAAATGGTTAGAGGAGAATCAGGAAGGCATGACCGCGCCATCGGGTATTGGCATCGAAAACTACAACTGGTACATGAAAAATGTCCATCTCAATCCTTACACCTGGGAAGAACAACTGGTCATCCTGCAACGAGAGCTGAATCGCGCGCATGCCTGCCTGAAGCTGGAGGAAAACAGCAACCGTCATCTTCCCGAGCTTAAACCGCCCAACTCCAGAAAGGAATACCAGCAGCGTTTCGATGAAGCTGTGAATGACTTCATGCAGTTCCTCAAGGATGAGGAAATCATGACGGTTCCAGACTATCTGGAGGATACACTCAAACGAAATGTCGGATTTATCCCTTCCGATGGGCTTCGCGACTTTTTCACCCAGGTCGATTATCATGACTCACTCCCGATGAGGTGTCACGGTACACACTGGTTTGACCTGGCGAGGATGAAGCACGAGCCCCATTCCAGCCCGATTCGGCGTGTCCCCCTTCTCTACAACATATGGGATTCGCGGGCTGAAGGATTAGCCACAGGGATGGAAGAGATGATGATGCATGCCGGCTTGCTGGATGAGAGACCGCGAGCCCGGGAACTTGTCTATATTCTGGTCGCCTGCCGGGCTGCACGAGCCATGGGGGACCTGAAAATGCACAGCCACGAGTTCACCCTGGAAGAGGCAGTCGATTTTGCCGTCAAATGGACACCCAGGGGCTGGATGCCAAGAGAAGGAAACACGGTCTGGGTGGATGAAGAACTCTATCTTCAACAGCCTGGGTATGGCACAAGCTACATCGTGAGCAAAGTGCATCTGGAGAGACTGATCGAAGACTGCGCTCAGCAGCAGGGAGAGGAGTTCAGCCTCAAGCGGTTTTTCGACCGGTTTCATGCATCCGGGATGATCCCGCTCTCGCTCATCCGCTGGGAGATAACAGGTCTGGAGGATGAGATGAAAGAGTTGGGCTTCATGCGATAGAGCTGGACACATCCTTCTGAATCTCTGAATTTTCATCAGCATCAGAAGTATTATCCTTCATCACACCGAAAATCCCGATTAGCCATTTTCGAACACCCCCTGTTCCATAAGCGGACATATTTTTAAACACCATTGCCATCCACTCTCCCTGTAGATCAGATACTGGCACAAAAATTGCAAAAGTATCAATCCAGATTCTCAACTAATCAAGAACTAGAGAAGATGAATAAAGTGGAAACCATTTCGAAACACAGGACGTATAAATTAATAAATGACATTTTTAAGATCACTGTCGAGAGTCGCTACTTAGCTACAGAGGAGCTTTCTGTATAAAGGGCTTACAATAAACAGGATTTTAAAAGGAGAAGTCCGTGAAACTTTGCCGAGTATTCATCATTATAACAGTTTTCCTAGCCTCACTATTTTTTCCGGCATGGGCATCCTCGCAAGACAGCGGCGGGAGAAACCACGGAACAGGAACGGTCGAGGATCCTTATCGTGTCCCCAAAACCGAGTCTGAGGTCCGACTTGACGCTATTTTGGACGAAGAAGCGTGGGAAAATGCACTGGTGCTGGAATTGAAATATGAGGTCCGGCCCGGAGAGAATGTGCCTCCGCCTGTGCGCACAGAAGTTCTCCTCACCTATGATAAGGATAACCTCTACGCGGCCTTCCGCTGCTACGATCCCAAACCATCGGCCATCCGCGCTCACCTGAGAGATCGAGATACTTTGGGCGGGGACGACTGGATTGCCTTGATCTTTGATACGTTCAATGATAACCGACGGAGCTTTGATTTCATCGTTACAGCTCAGGGAGTGCAGTTCGACCAAATTGAAACTCAAACTAATGAGGACCCCGGTTGGGACACGATCTGGGATTGCTCCAGCAGGGTCACTGATTGGGGCTACGCAGTCGAAATTGCCATTCCCTTTTCGTCAATCCGTTTCCAGCGTAAGGATGGATCACAGGTTTGGGGGTTCGATGCCGTGCGCCGATATCCCCGCGAACACGCCTACCACATTGGACTCTTCCCAAGAGACCGGAGTAACAACTGTTATTTGTGCCAGTCTGTCAAGATAGAGGGCTTTGATGGCGCCAGTCCTGGACTTAACATTGAGATCAATCCCACAGTCATCGGTGCCCGCACAGATGATCGGCCGGATTTTCCTCAGGGAAGTCTAGAAAAGCGGGACCAGAATGCGGAAGTCGGATTGACAGCTCGGTGGGGAATGACTCCAAACTTAACGCTCAATGCAACGGCCAATCCCGACTTCAGCCAGGTTGAGGCTGATGCCTGGCAGCTGGACATCAACCAGCCATTCGCACTTTTTTATCCTGAAAGGCGGCCTTTCTTCACCGAAGGAACGGACTTCTTTAGAGCTCTTGAAAGTGTAATCTATACACGGATGATTCGAGACCCGACCTGGGGACTGAAGCTGACAGGCAAGGAAGGAACCCACACTCTTGGGGGATATGTTGTCCGCGATGAAACAACAAACCTCATCTTTCCGGGGAGTCAGGGATCCGGCTCAACCTCATTGAATCAGGCAAACACATCCTCGGTTTTCCGCTACAAGAAGGACTTCGGCAGAAGATACACGGTCGGGCTAATGGCTACCGACCGTGAAGGAAAGGACTATTACAACAGGGTGTACGGATTCGACCTGGACTTCCGTTTCACTCGCACCAATCAAATCCAACTGCTGGTCCTCGGTTCCAAAACCAGGTATCCCGCTGAAGTCGCAAGCGATAACAATCAACCCAGCGGCTCCTTCAGCGACCGGCTCATCTCCTTCGAGTACGATCATAACAGCCGGACGTGGGGTTGGTGGGCAGACTATGAAGAAGCCGGCCCAGAATTCCGTGCAGACCTCGGCTACTACCCCAGGGTTGGATACCGTAATGCGGAGGGGGGCCTGAATTACAGATGGAACGCGCCCCCGGATTCGTGGTGGTCGCTGTTCATGGTGGGCAGTGAGGTGAACTATTTTGAAGACCAGGATGGAAATTTGCTGAATAAGGGTGCGTCGCTCTGGTTTGCCTATAATGGAACCATGCAGTCCAGCCTCTTCATAAGAGGATGGAGAATCCAAGAGGGATACAATAATCGCTTATTCGATCAAACCTTTTTCGCTATCGAAGGGGGATTTTGGCCTACCAGTAACCTGATGTTACTAATGTCCACCGTATTTGGAGATCAAATCGACTATGAGAACACACGGCTGGGAAAAAGGTTCAGGCTGACTCCTTATTTGACTTACAATCTCGGCAAGCACCTGCGTCTCTCCTTGGCTCACACCTATGAGCGGATGAATGTTCAGGATGCACGCTTGTACACTGCAAACATTCTCCAGTCGACGGCTGTCTACCAGTTCAACGTCCGCACATTTTTCCGCGCTATCGTCCAATACGTCGATTACGACTACAATGTCAACAATTACACATTCGAAAAAGATCCGTTGTACAGGCGGTTCTTCACCCAGTTGCTGTTCTCCTACAAGATCAACGCCCGCACCTTGCTCTTCCTTGGATACAGCGATAATTATTTTGGCAGCCAGGGATTTGGACTCACTCAAGCGGACAGGACATTTTTCGTGAAATTAGGATATGCCTGGGTGCTTTAGAGAAGAAAGAGTCCCTTATTTTCAGTTAGTGCTTGATTATTAGTTAATGCCTGATTATTTATGGTCCCTCTGGACCTTATTGTAGGCGGGATTTGTAATGATCCAGGAAAAGAAAAAGCCATCATGTACAGCTGTATTCTATCCGACGTTCATACACAATTGTGAAGAGATGAGCAGGTTTACTCTCGTATATTTGACAAGTATCCGATAGAAGCTAAGAATTCGTCCATCTTTTTCAGAACGTCTTTAACATTATCTCCCCAGTTCAAATGAGTCTGACCTTCATAGACTTCTAAATCACAGCGGTTTCCTGCAGCTCTCGACTTAGTAACATACTCAACCACGGACTTATACGGTACGGTATCGTCTGCGGTTCCCTGAAAAAAAATGGAGGGGGGCAGTCCTGGCTTGATGAGCTCTATAGGGTTGAATTCCTTCAGCTCCGCTCTTCCTCTGAGCAAACTTGTGAACCAACCCGGATAAACTACGGCGGGTGTAACCCAGAGCAGCATAGTATTGACAGCTGGGCTAAAAGTTAAATCATCAAAGGATTCATCATAACCATCCACCATAGCTGTGCACATGACAAGATGACCGCCAGCTGAATATCCGGAACCGATGATTTTTTCAGGATCAACACCGAACTCTTCAGCATGTTTCCGTATCCACCGAATGGCAGATTTTGTATCCTTGAGGCTTTCTATCGGAGTCGCGTCATGTTGAGTCGACAATCTGTATTCGAATGAAAACGCGACCATCCCCAATGATGAGAAATGGTCACATTGCGTATGCCCCCATTCCGGTTTTCCACACTCCCATCCCCCGCCGTGGAAAAAGGCCACGGCCGGCCTTTTATCCCCTTTTTTAAGACCAGAAGGTTCATAAATGTAAACATCCAGACTCACATCATCGATTGTTTTATACACCTGGATGGTGCATGAGTTGCGTATCTCTTGATCTTGACGGGTGAAGTTTTCAATCTCCTTGATATAATCCAGATTTGTGCAATTCTGCTTAAAAGTCTGAATGAGATCCTCGATACCTTTATGATAGTAGTCTTTGAGAAAAGGATACATGAATGAATAGAGCATTTCACTCCGGATAGTGGGATCAACAAACAATTCCAGAGCTGTTTTCATCTGTGCCCGGAAACGCTTATAATTCATGTTTTCGAATTCAGATGAATTCTCGAGCAATTCGTCTGTTTTAAAGTTGAAATAGAGGTCAAGGAATGTTCTGTATGCCTGCTCATCGAGCAATGCAGGATCGTTCAAGTCCAGTCGGTCTATGAAATCATAAAAGCGCTCGGATGGAATGTAGGCTGTATTTCCTCCTATTTGACGATGCCAATCCGGGTACCGGAGCAAGATACTTGCCCAGGAATAGAGTGAGCCGGAGCGCTGTGTTTTTATGAAGTAATCATCCCTTATCTTTTGCTCTTCGATGAATGATTCCAGCCGATCATTGAACGGCTTCCATAAGGCATTCATTTTGGCAACATAATCCTTTTCTTCCAGCCGAATAATATTTCTGATGTCCTTATTAATATATTCATTCACTTTTAAAGATTCATGAGTCTGCTGGATTAAATACCGGTTAATTTCCTGCTGATCACCGCCTACTTTTATGGATGTCAACGGTGCCTCTGCGTCTATCTCGACAGTCACTCTGTCTCCGGGCTTGAGATAAAGATAGATCTCTTTGCCAAAATCGAGAGCAAAGTACTCAGGCTTCGTTAGCGGCACAGCGTAGCGAAACTGTCCTGATTCTTCCAGAGTAACAGTCTGATCGTTTATCGTAATATGTGTCGCTTCAAGGTCTTGGATGACACCGGAAATCACGCTTGACTTCTCCTGACTGCAACAGAATAGACAGAAAAAGACAGTAATGAGAACCAGATTTGGTAATGCTTTTTTCATGATGTTCACCGTGTAATTTTTTTCTGTAGCATAGAAAATACGTTTTCTCGTTCGCATAAAAAATTCACAGCATTCACCCACTGATATGCAGGAACAAATCTATCAAACAAAAAAAGCTTTAGTCAATGGAAGGATAATGATGTGATTTATCTCGGTATGAGAAATTATTTCCAATGTGGCAAAATTTTAGCTGTCTGAGATATGGTCCGTTATAATTCCGTAAGCCTCCATATACACGAAGATAATGTATAATTTGCTGATAATATTGGCTATTTCTTATGCTTTCGACAGGGGCAGTGGATCACCCCCTTTTTGTCCATACAGAGAAATACTTCCGAGCGCATAAACTGGAGGACATGGAGGGCGAAGTCTTCCCCCCTACGCTCTCATCAATCCGCGCCCTTGCCGCTTTCAGTTCTTACTCGCTGACCAGGTGCCACTGGCGGATCCAGAACTTCCCCCGGTAAGGGTAAAATCCATCGTGCCGCTCACCGCTGTCGGCGAGGAGAATGAGCCGTTGAACGAGTACGACATGTAAATCGTCGTCGGCCAGGCCGAGAGAAGGGTCTGCCCGCTGACTGAGAGTGTGTTGCCGCTGATCGCTTGCGGTGTCGAGTAGTTGATTGTGATGGTTCCACTTGACGTAATACCAGGGCCGCTTATCTGGAACCCGAATGAGAACTGTGTGACGGCGTTGTCCACGACCGTGATTGAAATGTTCTTTCCCTGTGACGTGCTTCCACTCCAGCTCCCGGAGTAGTCAGCTTGAAGTGCAAGGTCGGCAGTCTCCGTCTGCCCCGCGGTCACTGTGCAGCTGGCGCTGTTGTTTATATAGCCAGTGGCCGAGGCTGTCACCGTATAGGATCCTGGCGACACATTGCTGATCGTGTAGACTCCCTGCGCGTTCGTGGTTGCTGTAGTTGTAGTCGGCTGAGTGCTCACGCTCGCTCCATTTATCGGCGTCGTGGTGCCCGATACAGTTACAGTTCCGCTGATCGTTCCGGTCGTTGGCGTTTGATCCGGAGGGCTGGACGCATCATCCGGACTTGTCGGACTGCTACATGCCGAGAAAGATATTAGAAGTGCCAGGATAATGAAAAATATTTTTTGTTTAATTTGAACACCTCCCATATATATTATTTAAACTTTGAGGGCATCACATTGAAACCTTGTTCATCTCATCGTTTCTGATTCACTTTCCAGGAAGAGATGTATAGTAGTTCATTCTCATTCCCTCTCTTGGATGAAGGCGGATGCAGCTAACTATTGATGTGCAGCATCCCTTTTTTTGGATAATTGTGAATTTTGAAGCCCAGTTGCTCCAATAATTCCCCAAATAAAATCCTCAATTGCAGAGTCATCTTAGAATTATTTATAGGAGATGTCAAGCCATCTGTTTGACTTTTTGGATATTCAGACAGAATTAGATTCCCACATCGATTTTAGCACCAAATTCTTCTTTAACCTCCATTTTCTTCGCTTGGTGGACATCGACACAAGCTGGATTCCGACAGGAGAAGTCGAAACTTAATATGCCCTGATATTCAAGACATTAAAGAAGGAAACAGGTCAATTTTTTCAGGAAAAAGCAGGTGGATTTACTTAATAAAGCTCCCGATTTTCATCCAGTGCCTGACCATTTATAGTCTCTTTGATACTTATTGTTGGCGGGATTTGTAATGGCCCAGGAAGAGGAAAAGCCATCCCAACACCAGGAATATCATAACGTGTAATGGGGAGGCAGCGGGTTCGTTTTCTAGCGCTTTTAAGAAAGGGATGCTGGCCATTCCGCAGATAAACCAGGCGGCAATGAGCATAAACAGGTAGCCCGCCAGTTTAAGAACAGCAGCTGTTGGGGGCGCACCCTTCAAAGCCATATGTTCTTTGGCCCATAACCAGAGTATTCCGATGAAGAACAGCAAGATCAAGGTTCCACCGATACCGAACAATGGAGGCGTATGCCCAATGGACGTGAGTGCCATGCCAATAAAAACCGCCAGTAAGATTCCTATTCCATATTTCAGTACTGTCAATCCTCTTGCGTCTGAATAGAGCAATGCACCAATACCTGCGACTAATGCAGCCAGGGGAACCCCATAACCCCATAATAGAAACCAGGATCCTGTGACTGCCCACATTGTCTGATTCAGCTCATCCATCGTTAAATTTCTGAAAGATGGGCCCAAAAGAATTGATATAATTACTCCCCAGAGAATTGCCCAGATAACGGCAATCCAGAATAGAACCAAACCCACTTTTTGTTTCGTCATTTTCCCTCCATTTTTAATTGACTTATTCGATAAAAATCTTCTGCAAACCGAAGAAGATTCCTATCTATATTTTTATCCCTGAATTCACTCACAAATATGTTGGGACAAGCCTATCATACTGAAAAAGTCCCGGTCAATGAAAAGAAAAAAGAGAATCTGCAGATAAATTTCGGTGTCTATAGGAATGTTACTCAACGTAATATTATGCGTCACCAGCCTCTTCTTCGCATCAACCTCAAGGAGGCCTGGGGCAGCGTCTTTCCCAAAAAAAGAGGAATTTTAGTAATGCTCCATGGCTTTGACTTCATTCCCTTCTAATGGAGAGGGAAATATCTCCTTAAAAATGAATAGTGGTTAACGGTGCGGTTGAGGGCATGTAACATCGGAAATTCCTGTGTTTTTGAATGGCCTGTCTCAACATTTCACTCGATGACCCATAAATCCTTCATGGTTAGAATTTTTGTGAGTTAAATTAACTTTGACAAACGAGAGCCTGAAAAACTCCGCAGATATGAAGTAAATGATAAGGAATAATCGGACATAAAGCGACATAATAGGACATTTCATCAGGAATGATTGACAGAGTTAGAAGGGCTACATAGTTTGAGTGCCAGAAAGGAGGAGTATATGAAACAGCTTACTTTAAGGAGTCTTTTATTAATCTTTTTTACCTTGGGTCTTCTGTTATCGGTGATGGCAATTCAGGCTGGTGATCCAACAAATTTATTTGAAAATCCGAGCTTAGATGTTGATGTTAATCAGGATGGCATACCGGATTGTTGGGATCTCGGGGTAGCCTACCCAAATGATTATTATTTGGATATGGTGGAAAAATATGACGGCACTTTATCGCTGAAGATGGAAACATATTGTCATCCCAGCCAGCCTGGCCAGATCTATCTCAATGGTTCCGGTGGAGTTTTGCGGTGGCTTGATGTGAATCCGAACACTACCTACACCCTGAGTTATTGGGTCAAAACTGAAAGCCCCGATTATGTCACTGCCCTTCCAAACATCTGGGAGTACGATATTGATGGCACATTAATTGGGCAAAATTATACCTACGTTGCACTCTCTTCTGGTTGGCAAAGGGTTATCTTCACTTTTACAACCTCTTCGGGTGCAGTCAAAATTATGCTAACCGCACGTATTTGGGCCCACTTTTCCACCCCCGTAGAGGGATGGAAGGAAGGAGAGTTTTACACTTCATGGATTGATGCAGTTCAAATTGAAGAGAGCGGGACGGCTTCCCCTTTCCATGTGGACTTCCCCTATTGTCCTGGCACAGGAGTGTCAGCTGCGATTAATATCGACCCAAATACGCTGAACATGAAGAGCCAAGGTGAATGGATGACCTGCTACATCGAACTTCCCGAAGGTTTTGATGTAAACAATATAGATGTCGCCACAGTCCTGTTAGATAATACAGTCTATGCAGAATTAGAGCCTACTGAGATTGGGGATTACGATGGGGATTCCATAAATGAATTAATGGTCAAATTTGATAGACAAGTTGTTATTAGTTATTTGTTGAATAAAGGTGTACAGCACAATGATAAAGTTGCGCTCGCGGTATCGGGCTTTCTTTATGACGGCACGCCATTTGAGGGCAAAGATAGTACAAGGGTGATAAATAAATAAGACAGTATCCGAAAGTGGAATAGTTTCGTTTATCGCCCCGTTTTCGTTTGATTCTACAAAAAAAGGAGACCGACTTGCACATTCTAGAGGGGTACAGCTTGGTCACAAGTTTCTTACTTCGCGAAATCCCATATCCAAGCAGATTCCTCTCTATTGATTTATTTCTTTATTCACACGTAGTAATGTTGGAATAAACCTATCATACTGAAAAAGTCCCGGTCAATGAAAAGAAAAAAAGAATCTATAGACAATTTTTACTGTCTAAAGGAATAAAAAATAACGTGAAATGGAAAAAAGATGTAATCCCTATTTAGAGAAATAGTGATATTGGGAACTCAAACTCAGGGAAAAATTTTCCCCTTTTCATCCTAAGCGGGGATCAATCTTGCCCGGTCCGCCGCACTCCGGCGTATAGCATGTGACATTGAGGAATTCGCATTTCTCCTTGCACTCCGGGCATTTGTCTGGTGGCATGGCGGCTGTGATGAGAAATCCGCAGTGGCTGCATTTCCAAAAAGTCAGACCACAATCGGGGCAAATATCTCCGGTGAACTTGTCGTCAGCGGTGAAACCGCAGTGGGCACACTCATATTTATCCATTTTCTTTACCTCCGTTCTTCTGATTCACTGTAACAAAATATTTATGGTTAGAAAAATTTAAAAATTCAACTACTCCCCGCCATTATATTGACTTTTCGCGGGCATAACAAGAAATTGGGGACTGTCCCCAATTTCTGAAATGTCGAATGTTGAGATGCGGCCCCTATTTTGAGAAATATGGATGCTTGAGCAGCGCGGGTTTCTGCAGGGGACCCTGGGGTTTGCTCAATTCAATCTCCTCAAAAAGCAATGAAGGCGCCACAACCGAAACTGGTAGATTACCGCTTGCCAGCAAGTTATTCACAGAGTAGTCTTCTCCTGCGGCGACAATATCTCTGAGTATGCGCACAGACATCTCTTCAATACTGAGACCGCGGATGAGTTCCTCCCGGCCATCCTCAACATAGACCTTATGCACAAGGAGAGGTGCCGTGACTGTCTCTCTTCGACCCCTTGCCTGGGTCATTCCAAACATATCCTCGAAGTCTCGTGGCGAAAAAAAGCGGTTATCCAACCTTCTGACCAGTAAACCATAAGATAAGCCTTCATACTTGCAGAGTTCGATCAGTTCCTGCTTCAGCTCGGCAAACGACCGTGCCTCAGAGGCTTTCACGAAGAGATTGCTGTAATGAGCCGTGGAAGAAAGCATTGAAATGCTGCGCCCATGACCGTTTGATTTATCGATTTCCTTACGCGGGCGGCGTGACATCAGCAGTGTTTTTAAAAATCCGTCTTCGATGAGCGTCACCTTTTGTGCCTCCACTCCCTGGTCGTCAACTTTATAAGCACCGATTAGGGAGTGCTTCTCGTAGGAAGTTTGTGTCGGGTCATCCACCACCGTGAAGAATGAGGGAAGGACCCGACGGTTCAACCGATTAGAGAGATTTCTTTCCGGCATCACAACCGCGCTTCCTCTCTGATCCATGAGAAGAGGACGGTCTCCAGAAAGCTGCGGACCCAATGTCTGGGCAAAAATTTCAGTGGCGGCTTCCGCCGTGACCAAAACGGGTCCGAAGTACTGATCCAGCACTGGCGCTGAAGTTAATGCCGAGAGTTCTTCCGCCATTTTTCGGATGGCTTCTTTCATCTTCTTTTCTGTGGGCAATGATTCACGATTCGTTCCCAGGAATGGAACAAAATGTTTTAAAGGCATCCCATCTTGAGCCCGCGTGGATGCCTGGGCCACAAGCATATAGAGAGTGACTGGCTGTCGAACCATTGTGCCTTCACTGTTGACGAAATATTTATTTGTGGTTGTGAGACTGAAATTCACACCTGAATAATATATGGCAGGAAACTCTTTAAAAATCTCAGATAGGCTGCGGACAAGTTTTTCCCAGTATGATCTGCTGTATCCCAGTGATTCTCTCGGATTGATTGATGTGACTGGCTCCTCTCGGGAAAAATCAGGAATTTCCTCTGTCTGCACTTTTGTCTTCAGGAGAGATTTTTTGCCAGCTAACTGCTCCACGGACTGTTTATAGGCTGCATCTGTCGCAAGCCAGATGTCCTGTCGCAGAGCCGCATAATCATCTTCGATGACAAGAGGCCTGAATCCTGACGATGAATACCTGAAGCGTGGGCTTGAGAATCCGCTGTTATCAAAGTCATAACTTCCCACACGAACACCCACTTGGAGGAATCGGCTTTTGTCGCTCCTTGAACTGGCAACCGCGCCAAAGATAGCCCTCAATGCGAATGTCTCTGTTTCTTCTACCGAATATTCAATGTAATACGGCTTTTCCATGTCTTCTAATTGAAGTTCATCAACGGATCTGGCTAATTCATCTTTGAGGGCTTCCAGTATGACATCCTCTTCTTGTTCGGCATGGAGGCTTATCTGTGGAGATACAAAGGATAATGAACAGATCATAAGGAAAGGCCAGAGACAACGAAATCGCGATTTGTTTGTTCTGCTCATTTGAGCCTCCTCCTTGGCCTGGGAAGGACTGGAGGTCTCTCCTCTGACTTCTGCTTTTTCTGAATCTCAATTTCTCCCGTGAGAATGCCCGGAGAAACACAGGATACTGGCACCCAGCCTGATTCTGCTCCGCAGCCTCCGTTGAATACGCCCACTGTATCTGCGCATGCCAGAATCTTACTGAAGGAGATCAACGGAGTCCCTATGAGGTCTGCTCCACGGACGAGTTCATCCGGACGCCTATCCGCGTAGACACGATAAACCATGATCGGATCGACTGCATACGCCTGAGTTCCACCCCTTCTGGTGGACGTGAATCCACCGGAGATGTCTTCAAAAATGAGGCCAAACGGTTTTCCCTGCTTCTTACACTCTTTAATCAACAACTCGCGAAGTTTCTCTGTGGAGACCGTCTTGGATGCTTCGACAATTAAATTTCCCTGACGGGCCACAGGCCTGTAACCGGCTGACTTTCTGCCATGCCCGTTCGACTTGTCAAATCCCAGAATGGGTGAGCGGGACATGAGGAAATTCTTCAAAACTCCTCTTTCCACTACTGTGACACGCTGAGCCTTCATCCCTTCATCATCATAAAGGTAAAAGCCCATCAGGTCAGTACGGCCATTCTTTTTTATCGTTGGATCATCATAGACTGATATAAAATCAGGTAAAACTAGCTGGTTGATCTTCTTGGTAAATGTCTGGCCTTCGCTTTCATCCTTCTGGCGGTGGCCCTCGATACGGTGGCCAAAAATCTCATGAAAAAAAACACCTGCGGCTTGACCGGATAGAATAGCGGGTCCGCTGTACGGCTCAATCACGGGCGCTTCACGGAGTGCGAGCAGGTCTTTGGCCATCTGCTGGATCGTGCTCTGGACTGTTTTTTTGTCCGCCAGCCCCTCTAACGAATGTGAATCAAATGACTTATACTGGAACAAATCCATGCCATCGGCGGCTTTTGTTCTTGCCAACATGCTGAGGTTCCACTGTGTGTTCCCCTGCTGGATGACTGAACCCTCGCTGTTGACAAAGTACTTATTCGTTACTTCCGCATTCAAGGTGACTTGCGATTCCAGAATATCGGGAAAAGGGATAAACATCGCCGAATATTCCTTGAGCCTCTTTTCCCACTGAGGAACATCCACACGAATATCGGATAAAGGACCGATGAACTGTTCAGGAGCTTCGCGCGAAAAATCGGCAGATTCATCCTCTTCTTCCACTTTGACGGCCTTGTTTGCTTCAACCTGAATAAGACGCTGAACAGCCTCTTTATATTTCTTATCTGTCTCAAACCACAGTGCACTTTTTATCGAATCCCGGTCATTCTCGGTAGGAATGAATGCAAAACCACGGTACGGCGGTATGTACCCGAACCTGTCTCTCAGACGATGCGTGTTATCAAATTGGTAATCACCGACACGCACTTCGACATCCAGGACACGGGAGTGATTGTCAGAGCTGACGCGTATTGCCCCATAAGAAGCAGCGATCAAAAGCCGGATTGATTCAGTGATATGATAACTGATGAAATAAGGAGGAGGATTGCCCTTGTCGCTCAATCCTTTCATCGAGCGCTGAAGCTCTTCCTCCATCGCTTTGAGGACTACACTCTTCTCTGCTGGCTGAGGCAAGACGACCTGGGTGAGCAGACAACAGCTAAGGGCAAGAAGAATACAGACTGCACAGGTCCTGACGATTTCTTTCATAGTGGACTCCTTGTTTCGAACCTTTCTTCCCGAAGATTGCGGAGGGCATGGATGAAACAAATATTCTTGAATTTATTTCTCGCGAATTCTTGCATAAGAATATTTTAATGTAAAGTGACTTTTATTTGAAGAGCCAGGTTTTTTTGGTTTTTTCCGTTGACACGTACAAAACCGGACGTCGAAACGAAATAGATCAAGCAATATAAGTTGACGAGAAACCTTAAATTTTTATAGGTTAATAATACTATGAAAAAACTCACGCTATGGATAAGCCTCTTCTTCGTTTTTGGACTCCTTCTGCACGGCTTTCAAGGATCAGAAAAAGCAGATATGGTCCTCACAAATGGTAAAGTTTTTACAGGATTGAATGAGAAACCTCGATTCCAGGCTGTGGCTGTAAAGGATGGCAAAATCCTGGCTGTGGGGACAAACGAAGAAATCACAGAGTCCATCGGGCCCTCCACTCAAGTGCTGGATGTTAAGGGGAAACTGGTTATTCCGGGCTTTATCGATGCCCATTGTCATTTTTCTTCCGGAGGACGTTCACTGACGAAGCTGGACCTCCGGGATGCTCGTACGATTGAGACCATTCAGGATAGAATTGCCGAGCGGATTAAAGAACTCTCTGAAGGCGAGCTCGTTGTTGCCTATGCCTCCTACCCCAATCCGAGCCTTTTCAAAGGGCTGGGCTGGCCGACGAAAGAAATTCTGGATCATGTCTCCCCGAATAATCCGGTTATTATCCAACGGCGTGGCGGACATGCGGTATGGGTGAACAGCGTCGCTCTGGAAAAGTCAGACATCACTAAAGATACGGAAGCTCCTCCCGGGGGTGAAATCGTCAAAGACCCGGAGACCGGCGAACCCACAGGAATACTGAAGGAAGCCGCATCCAATCTTCTCAAGGTCTGGGACAAACCTAAACCCAGGGAAGATATTGGAAGAGCGCTGGAGCATGCCGCCCAACTGGGGATAACAGGTGTCCAGACTGGGTCTTACTTGAAAGAGATCGAAATTTTCAAAGAATTGGAAAAAGAGGGAAAACTGACCCTCAGAGTCTATGCCTGGGTCCCTGTCCAGGAGCTAGACCGCGCCATCGAGAAGGAGATAAAGCATGGTCAGGGTGATGAGATGGTGAGAGTGGGGCTTGTCAAGATGTACATCGATGGGACCATCGGCGTTCGTTCCGCTCTGATGTTCGAATCTTTTACCGAGGAGCCGGGAAACACGGGTTTGGCTCAGTACGAGGAAGAGGAATTCTATGCCCTGGTGGAGAAAGCACATAGAAATGGTTATCAGGTCGGCGTGCACGCCATCGGTGACAAGGCCGTCCATTGGGTGCTGAATGCCTTCGAGCGAGCGCAGAACATGTACGGCAAAAAGGCACTTCGTCACCGGGTTGAGCACTGCACAGTCGTTACGTTTGAAGATGCCGAGAGATTCGGAAAGCTGGGAGTCGTCGCCTCGATGCAGCCCAACATCACGGGCAGCGAAATCTACAGGAGAGTCCGTCTCGGAAAGGAACGGGCCAGACGGGTCGACATGTGGAGAACACTGCTCAATAATGGGGCCGTGCTCGCCTGGGGCACGGATTGGCCGGTATCACCCCTCAACCCTATGGAAAACCTGTATCAACTGGTAACCCGTTACTACACAGAGGAAAGGATGACCATGGCTGAAGCGATCAAATATTACACCTATGGCTCAGCCTATGCCTCTCATGAGGAGGACATTAAAGGGACGCTGGAAAAAGGGAAGTTGGCGGATATGGTCGTTTTATCCAGAGACCTCTTCACCATCCCTTCAAGGGAAATTCTCAGGACAGAAGTTCTATACACGATCCTGGGAGGAAAGATCGTCTACCAAAAATGAAAGAACCATCAGCATGTCGAATGTTGAGATGCGACCCCTCTTCCTTCTTCATGCTCTTTGAATGTTAAATGTTAAGACGCGACCCCTCTTTAGGAAGGCTGAACTCTCTGGATTTTTTCAGGGGGCTGATCATGGTCATCATGGCTGTGGATCATGTCAGTTATTTTGTGGCCAAGAATCATTACTATGAATTTTGGGGCATCGCTCCTCCTCACTTTCCGGATGCGGTCTCATTCTTCACCCGCTTCATCACCCAAATCTGTGCGCCTGGATTTTTCTTTATGATGGGAGCCGGGATGGTATTACTCTGGAATTCCAGGCAAAGACTGGAATGGACAGAGTCAAGGATCACCCGATTTTTTCTAATCAGAGGGCTTATCCTTATCCTCTTGCAATTCAATCTGGAAAATCCTGCCTGGCTTATTGGAATGTTCAGTGATAAATCTCAATCTCTGAGCTCGATGGCCATCCCTGGAGGAGGAGAGAAGGTCTTTTTTCATTTCGGTGTTCTGTATGCACTGGGGATGTCCATGATTATCTGGGCCTTGCTGCGCAGATTCAGGACCTCCATCATTCTGGCCATAAGTATCGCTTCTCTGCTGTTGACACAAATCCTGACTCCAACCGCAGAAAACGCGGAAAGGCTCTACTCTCCTATTCTCCGGATGCTGCTCATTCCTGGACGGACTGGAGTAATGCAGGTCTTGTACCCTATTGTTCCATGGCTTGGGTTTACAGGGCTGGGTATTGTTTTTGCGAAAAAACTTGCCAGTGACCGAAAAAGAATTCTTCGCTGGTCTTTATGGGGAGGACTGACATCTCTTCTTCTTTTTGGAATTGTCAGAGCCTTGGGCTCATTCGGAAATTTCCATGCTCCCCAGGATTCAAATGTGATCTCTTTTCTCAACGTGACTAAATATCCGCCCAGTCTGACTTTTATACTCCTCACATTCGGATTGAATGGCCTTCTGCTTTTTTTCTCTGCGAAGTTTGAGACGGGCCTTGAAAAACGGACAAAACCTCTTTTGGTTTTTGGACAAACAGCTCTTTTCTTTTATATCACTCACCTGTATCTTTTCGCCTTTATCGGGTTTGCCTTTCCGACAGGAGCCGGATATGGACTGTTATGGGGAATTTGGGCCGGAGGAGTCGCGATTCTCTATCCTTTGTGCCGGCTGTACAGAAGGTTTAAAAGAGAGAAATCCCCGAATTCCATCTGGCGCTTTTTTTAGAATTCTATAAATCTATGCGGGTATGAAAAGCAGGGTTTCCCGATTATTGTCTTGCCGCTTTTCTGACATTAGGAGACTTATCGTTTTTCAGAGCTTGAATAGCTCTCCTGATTTTCACTCTGTCAGGTAACTGCCGAAGAGCCCAAGTGGCGGCTTCCCGAACAGAGTCGGGTTTCTGCTTGAGAAATGTAAACGGCTTGGGAACGGTCGCCACAGCAACAAGGATGTCAGCGGCCTCTGATGAACCGATCTGCCCCAGAGTTCGACAAACCCTCTCTTGTAAGGAAATCCTTCCCTCTTTCTCCCAGGTCTTCTTTGGCTTTATGATATCCAGAAGCAGGGGAACAGCCTCAGTCATCCTCCGTTTCGCGAACATATTGAGGATATCCCTTTTCACCTCTCCGGCCGCAAGATTGAATACCTCGAGAAGAATCATGTTGATCTCTCCTCCGGGAACCTTATCCAGGATCTCAATCGTGGGACGTATTGTCTCAGTCGGCCCGGTAAGAGCTATTTTGCGCAATATTTGGACGAGTTTTGGGCTGGCAATAAAAATATCCGCAACAGTGATAAAATTGGGAAGCGGAATAACAGGCGCCTCTGGATTTATTTTATCCAAGAATGCCTCCATGGCTTCTTCTCCTGATTTCTGGACAACTGTTGCCGCCAGTTTCCGCGCTTTGAGCGGCATGTTCGAAGCGATGGCTAACAAGGCGGCACCGGCTAATTTTATTGGGTCCTGTTTCACCAGCCACGAAGCGGCCTTGGCACGCGTTTGGGTATCCTCAGAATTCAAATCTTCGAAAGCAGGATAGAGGTCCTTCTCTGTCTCGACCACAATCTCCTCATCAGCCAGAACTCCAGCATATTTTCCCTTTGGGGCTGCAGCCGCTTCACCTTCCCCCGGAGGAGCGGCATCCGCTGAAGCAGGGGCGGCTTCAGATGCCCGCACAGCTTCCTCAGCCCTGGCAATGTCTGTGTGCTGGAGAATATTCACAAGTTGCTTGAACTCGGCCTTGCCTATATCTTCCGATTGAATGGCCTCCAGCAACTCTTGTTTCTCCTTGACAAACTGATCCAGAATGCTCTTGAGCTGGTCCAATTGCTCATCCGACACTGATAGCCCAGCATCGCCTGGGAGAACCACACCAGCCACTCCAGGCCCCGAAGCCTTCTCGCCGGGACTCGCCGGGGCTTGAGCCAGAAGGTCATCTTTTTGGAGGGTGACTTTATGTTCGCTGACTGCGACAAACACTTTTCGGTCGGGCAGTATATGGGCTAAATCAAGCTCATTCACCAGAACATCCCACTGCCCCATCACGTCCTCAGGATGCCTGGTAAAGGCATCAAAAAACCGCATGATTTCCTCTTCGGTTATCCCGCCGAGAAACAACACTCCCTGCAATCCAAAGAGGCCCAGAACATCATTCAGGTCG
Source organism: Candidatus Aminicenantota bacterium (assembly GCA_050116035.1). Taxonomy (GTDB): domain Bacteria; phylum Acidobacteriota; class Aminicenantia; order Aminicenantales; family Aminicenantaceae; genus SOIA01. The sequence goes on from JASFPJ010000011.1 coordinate 18,215, forward strand.
GCCGTCAATTTCTTATCATCCTTAGTCGGCGGCGGAGGCAGGCCGTTAAAAAGGACCGACTGCGGTGTTACTGATACGGAGAGCACCTCTGTTTTTTCTGCCAGAAACGGCCCGAGAAGTTCTATGAATCGCGCTACTGAATTCTTCACATTCTCGTGTTCTTTTGGATAGAGGCGAAAATTATGGATGGCGGTCCTGAAGGCCCTCGCTAAATCGACGGCAATTGCCAGATCTTCTTCCTCAAGCTCCGACTCTCTGGCTAGCGATGATGTGAGCGTTTTTTTCTGCAGGATTTTTCTCGCGCCTCTCGAGATAGATACTGAACTCATTTGTTTCCTGAGAGTGGAGAACATCTGCGAAGCCTGTTCCAGCTGTCCCGCACTCTGAAAATGATAGGCCAACTTGCCAACGACCCGTTCAAGGGCGCCTGGTGCGAATTTCTGTTCAATATCAGCCGCTACAGAATGGTACTTGCGGCGCTCCTCTTCACTCATTAGCGAATAAAACACAGACCGATCCAGGCGGTGAGAAAAAGTGAACTCATCCGGGTTTGGAGATTCCTCGATGAGAAGCGCTCTTTGAGCATTGACAAGAATATCTAAAACCTGCGGCACATTAAGCTGGCACATCTCCGCCAGTTGACGCGTGTTGATTTTTTCCCCGAGAATTGAAGCCAACTTCAGGACATTTATGGCTTCCTTGTCCATCTTCAACAGCCTCTCTTTGAGCATTTCAGTGAGGTTTGTGGGAATATCTTCAGGCTTCACCAGGGAAAGATCCCATTCATCTCCCACGACTTCTATCTTCCCTTTCATCAAAAGCAGCGATAAGGCCTCCACGATAAAAAGCGGGCGTCCACCGGATTTATCGAACAGGGATTTTTCTGACTCAGCAGGCAGTGTTTTCCCATCAAACAGCTTTTCCGTGAGCTCCTTTATGTTTTCCTGTTTTAAGGGATCCAGATGGAATCGCTGGACAGTGCATCGAGATGCCATCTCTGGCATCGAGTCAAAAACGAACAAGAGCTTTTCCTCACCTGTCAGCAGATCCGGGCTGTTGATCGCACAAATAAAGAAAAGTTTTCCTCCCTTCTCTTGGGAAGTCTGAGAGTCAAAAAACTGCAATGATGGCTGATCGATCTGATCGATGTCATCGAGAATGACAGCTCCATCACCCATTTGCCGAAGAATCAAAAACACCTGAGTCAACGCTTCAAAATAAGTCGTGCTGTCCGCTCGGGGATCTTCCTCGGTTGTCTCAACTTCTTTCATCTCCCAGGGATGGAGATAGGGTTTGAGGATGGTTTTGTACTTGTCCTCGAGTTCAGTGAATACCTGGTTTGAAATGGATGTATCCTGTTCAAAAAGCCTTCCCAATGCCGAGAATACAGCGCCATACACTTCTGTCTGCCAGAGAGGGTATCCTCTTGCGAAGAGCGTGAAATCGAGTTTTTTTTCCGCCCTTTTTCGCGCATACGCCAGCAGTCTTGTTTTTCCTGCGCCATCTCCGCCTAAGAGCACAGGGAAAGCAGTGGATTTTCCTTTTTTGGAAAGATGTGTATCCATGAATTGAAGGACATCATCCCTGCCGACAACGTAAGGAGTATCCAGGATAGAATCGAGCTTGGAAGGCACGAGGAGTTTGCCCGAGTCGGGAAAAACGACGACTGTGCCCCTTCCCCGATCCTTGGCCACATACAGGGCTTCGTCGGCTTTTTCAAAGAGCACCTTCACGGTCTTCCCATCCTTAGGGAACAGAGAAATACCCATGCTGCATCCAAGTATGACTTCATCTTCTTTGGCTTTGAGAGGAGTGTCTGTCAGCTTTTTCTGAATATCCAGCCCGATCTGCCTGGCCCCTTTTTTATCCAGCTCGGACAAAACGAGAACGAACTCATCCCCCGCATAACGGATTGCATCCCCCCTTTCCTTGCTTTCTAGCGAAATAATTTTGCTGAATAACTGCAGGGCATTATCGCCAACTCCATGCCCGTAGGTATCGTTGATGTTCTTGAATTTGTCCATGTCGATCATGTACAAGGCGACACTAAATCCCTCTTCTTCAGCCCTAACAAGATGCCCGGGTATCACTTCTTTCAAGTATCGGCGGTTATATATTTTGGTTAACTCGTCAGTGTACAGGAGTGTATCCAGCCTTTTGGGTTTTGCTTCAGTACTCATTGAATTTAGTAAGGTTCGATCATAGAGACAGGTAAATCACGAGGAGATGCGTCTCATTTGAATGTTTATCATGCGGTCAATTTCCCCTCTAATAAAAAATTTAAGGGTTATACTAAGAAAATTATATTCATTTTTCAAAAAAAATCAATGTCTTGGACCCTATGTATTTGTTAGACACAGTTGTTTCTCATTTATTCCTCAGTTGGTATCGAGAGTACCTGCTCCGCACTCCAGACTGATGTTGAATTCAGGATTGAATCTTGAGACATGAGTCTGAGAAGTCGATGAATCAAACCTATTCTGTAAGAAGGCTCTTACTTGGTGAAGATGGCAACGATCCCTTTCACCCGATTGTTGAACTCCGTGGGACGCTCTAGCATCGGATAGTGGCCCATGTGTTTCATGATGACCGCATCGAAATCAGCCTTAATTTTCCTGTTCCCCTTCACGTCCGTGGGATAGAGATCGCCGTTGATTGCTCGCAGCGGCACAGTCAGGCGGCTGGCTGCAGCGCCCACATCATACCCGGCAAACGACAAGAACATAGCGCAGGCGGCTTCGGGCGAGGTTCCACCCATGCGGCTTTCAGCTTCCGCTATGAGGGCTGG
>JASFPJ010000012.1:0-20958 GCA_050116035.1 Candidatus Aminicenantota bacterium
CAACAACACCTGGGTCACAGGAAAAATCATTGACAAAATTAAGAATGGATTCACTGTCAACGTGGGGATCAAGACATTCCTACCTGATTCCCATGCCGACACAAGATCAGTCAAAGACCCGAAAGAACTCATAGGAAACACTTACAAATTTAAAGTCATAAAATTTGAAAGAAAAACAGAAAATGCCGTTCTTTCTCGAAAGCTTTTCCTTCAGGATGAAAGAGAGAAAAAAAGAAGATATGTCTTCGACGAGCTCAGTCAAGGGCAAAAGATCAAGGGAAAAGTCAAGTCCCTGACTAACTTCGGAGCATTCATCGATTTGGGGGGAGTGGAAGGACTCCTCCATATCTCTGATATTTCCTGGGGAAAAATCCTTCATCCTTCAGAAGTCTTCCAACCCGGTCAAGAAGTGGAAGTGTTGGTTCTCGATTTTAATGAAAATGAAGATAAAATCTCACTCGGTTACAAACAACTGACTCCTGACCCCTGGGAGAGCGTGGAAGAGAAATACGAAGTCGGACAGAAAATCAAAGGGAAAGTGATCAGCCTGGCGGATTTTGGTGCATTTGTTGAGCTTGAAAAAGGAGTGGAAGGATTGGTCCACATCTCAGACCTCACTTGGTCGCGGAAAACTGTTCATCCCAAAAAAATCCTGACTCCGGGAGAAGAAGTGGTGGTCTCCATTCTGGACATCAATGCTTCATCCAAAAGGATTTCATTGGGCTTGAAACAGGCCACACCTCATCCTCTGGAAGTGCTCAAGCAGAAGTACAGCCCTGGCTCAAGAATCAAGGGAACCATTACTAGCATCACCGATTTTGGTGCATTCATGGAAGTGGAGAAAGGAATCGAAGGGCTCATCCATATTTCTGACATTTCCTGGAAAAAAATTAAGCACCCCTCAGAGCACTTAAAAGCGGGTGAAGAGGTGGAAGCCATCATTCTCAGTATCGATGTGGAGAAGCAGAAGCTTTCCCTTGGTATAAAGCAGCTCGAAGGCGACATATGGGAGGATTTTTTCAATCGTCAAAAAATTGGAGACCTGGTCAAAACCAAGATCGTACGCCTCACCGACTTCGGAGTATTTGTGGAAATCACGCCAGGAATCGAAGGAATTGTCTTTCTTTCCGAGCTGGATGAGAAAAAAATAGAAAAACCAGAAGAAGTTTTCTCCGTCGGAGAGGAGCGAATAGCCAAAATCATAAAAATGAATCCCCGAGAGAAAAAATTATCCCTGAGTTTCAAATTAGCCCAATTGGAGCTTCAAAAATTGGAATATCAGAAATATGTCCAAAGCCAGGACGACAAACTAACTCTGGGGGACCTTTTAAAAGACCAATTGAAAAAAATAAAGCCTGTTCAAAAGGCCAAAGAAAAGGAGGAAAAAGATGATTAAAGCTGACTTAATTAACAAAATTGCTAAAGAGATGAACATCTCAAAACAAGAAGCCGAAACTGGTGTCAATCTTTTTTTTCAGACGATTAAAGAAGCCATCCTAAGGGGTGAAGAGATAGAACTCAGAGGTTTCGGAAGTTTTCGCTTCCGTCACCGGCACTCCCGCTCCGGCAGAAATCCTCGCACGGGGGAACCTGTGCATGTTCCTCCTAAGAAAGTTCTCTACTTTAAACCGAGTAAAATCTTAAAGAACTTGATAAATAAAAAATAATGGAATATATCTTTGCTCCCTGGAGAAAGGAGTACGTGAGAAAAATTTCCAAAATGAGTGAATGCATCTTCTGTCGTGCACTTAAAATGAAAGATGACAAGAAGGCGTTCATCCTCTACAGAGCCGAAAAAAACTTCATCGTACTGAATAAATACCCGTACACTCCTGGACACTTGATGATTGCTCCTTATGACCACCTTTCTTCATTCGAGCGAGCGAAAAAGGAATCTACCGATGAAATGGCTGACCTCCTCAAGCTCAGCCTGAAAATCCTTCGAAAGAAATACCGGCCTCATGGTTTTAACGCCGGCATGAACTTAGGAAACAGCGCTGGAGCCGGCGTGGCCGATCATTTTCATCTTCATGTCATTCCTCGCTGGACTGGCGACTCAAATTTCATGGCCCTCGTCGGCGAGACAAAAGTGATTATTGAAGACGTTGAAACAACATATGTCCAGCTTCTTCCTTTTTTCCAGAGAGCAAGATTGACTCCTTAATAAAAAAAGGATTGAGCATCTTCCTCTTGATGTACGGAAATGCCAGAACTCTTTCAAGGAGAGAATTTGATTAAAAATGGACTTTGAACTCACTGAAGACCAAAAATTGCTCCGGGAGATGGTCAGAGACTTTTCTGAAAAAGAGATAGCTCCCCAAGTTAAAACTCTTGAAGATAAAAATGAATTTCCCAAGGAAATTATGATGAAACTCGGAGAGCTCGGAATCCTGGGGATAACCATCCCTTCTGAATATGGAGGCTCACAGACCGATTATCTCTCTTTTGTTCTCGCCCTGGAGGAAATCAGCAGAGTTTCTCCTTCTGTTTCAGTCATTGTCAGTGTTCACTGTGCGCTTTTCTGTCACGCTATCCTGGAGTTTGGAAACGAAGCGCTGAAAAGAAAATATCTTCCCAGAGCAGCCAAAGGAGAAATAATCGGAGCTTTCTCTCTCACCGAACCAGGCGCTGGTTCAGATGCGACAAACCTAAAAACAAAAGCTGTGAAGGATGGCGACTATTATCTTTTAAACGGAACAAAGTCCTGGGTGACCACCGGAAACGATGCCGAAGCCGCAATCGTCTTTACCTCAGCATGCACTGAATCTAAGACGAATAAATTGAATGCCTTCATCATAGAGAATGAGTTTCCGGGATATAAAGTCTCAAGGATCGAAAAAAAGATGGGTTTGCATTCCTCTCTAACTGCAGAAATAATCTTGGATGACTGCCGAGTCCCCGAAGAAAACCTTTTGGGAGAAGAGGGAAAAGGCGCGATTATCGCTCTGAGCAGCCTTGATGGATCAAGAATCGGAATCGCCGCCCAGTCTATTGGGCTTTCTGACCGAGCTCTCCAAGAGGCTGTTCAATACGCCAAGCAAAGAGAAGCCTTCGGGAAAAAAATCTCGGAATTCCAGGCTATTCAATTTATGATAGCAGATATTTCAACACTCTTAGAAGCCGCACGTTTACTCACATATAAAGCTGCGGATTTAAAAGATAAAGGGAAGAACTTCATAAAAGAAGCGGCCATGGCCAAGCTTTTTGCTTCAGAAGCCGCGAATAAAATTGTCTATCATGCGCTTCAAATTCATGGCGGTTACGGCTACTCGAAAGAATTCTTAATCGAGCAGCTCTACAGAGACGCAAGAGTCTTCTCCATTTATGAGGGCACTTCTGAGATACAGCGTCTGGTCATTTCCAGGCAGCTTCTCAAAGAAGACTAAATGGAAGGTGTCGGTAGCTCGCCCGAAGGGGAAAAGATGCCGACTTAAAGAAAATGGGGACTATCCCTTTCAGTCCATATTTTAAAACAATAGGGACTGTCCCCTTTTTAGAAAAATGAATAAAGTGTCGGCCTATTTTATGAATAATTCAGGTTCATCAATATTGAGGTGATAACATGCTTAAAGCAATGCGAAGAAACGTCAAATCCTTAGCTCCTTTTTTATGGCTGGTGATTGTTGCCTTTATAATCACCATCTTTGCTGTTTGGGGTGGAGCCGGACGCCTGGGTGCAGGAAGAACATCCAATACGGTAGCCAGAGTAAAAGGTGAAAAAATCTCCGCCGATTATTACTTTCAGAACCTCGCTCAGAGAATTGAAATGATGAGAAATGAATTCAAAGATATCAATAAAAATCTCATTCAACAGCTCAACATCCCACAGCAAGTACTGGAACAAATCATCCAGCAATATATCCTGCTTCAGAAGGCCAAAGAATTAAGGATAACTGTATCCGCTGAAGAGTTGCGCGAAAAAATAACAAGCTATCCTGTCTTTCAGATTGACGGAAAATTCATCGGTTTCGATCAGTACAAAAAAATACTGGAATGGAACCGGATACCTATTTCAGAATTTGAAGAAGGCATCAAAAAAGAGGTCATCATCGAAAAACTCATAAAAATACTCACGGCCGGTATCACCGTGACTCCGGAGGAACTCTGGGATAGCTATAAGAAAAAGAATGAATCCGTCAAGATGGAATATGTCATCGCTGAGGCAGATAAAATCGAACTGGAGCAGGAGCTCTCTTCCAGTGAAGCCCAGGAGTATTTTAACAACAACAAGGAGAAATACAAAATCCCGGAAAGAAGAGAAGCCTCGATTGTATTCCTCAAAACAGAAGGTATTAAAAATGAAATCGCACTCAGTGATTCCGAAATCGAGGATTACTACCAGGAAAATGAGCAACAGTTCACAGATCCCGAAACAGTAAAAGTCAGTCGAATCTATCTTCCTTTCGAAGATAAAGAAAAAGAAATTGTTGAGGCTGAAGGTCAAAACATTCTCGAGAAAATAAAAAATGGTCAAGATTTCGCGGAACTTGCAAGACTCCACTCCGAGGATGAAAAAGCAAGCGAGGGGGGAGATTGGGGCCTTTATGAGTGGAGAACACTTTCTCCTCAGGAACAGGAAGAAATCGAAAAACTTTCCGAAGGAGGAAATTCCGAACTCATAGAAACTGATGAAGGAATATCAATCCTGAAAGTGACAGAAAAAAAGCCTCCTCGAACAAGGCCGTTAGAGGAAGTCAAGGACAGAATCCAGAACATTCTCAAGGATCAGAAAGCCAGGGAACAGGCTGAAGAGAGAATCTCCGGATTAGAGAAAATCGCGAGGAAAGAAAAAAGTTTGAGCGGTGCTGCCCAGACAAGTGGGCGGGAAATCATCAATACAGGCCTTCTCAAAGAACAAGAGCCGATTGAAGATATTGATCCTTCGGGAATGATAAGCCGCACACTTTTTCAGCTCCAGGAAAAAGAAATCTCCTCTCCCGTCTACACCTACCAGGGTGTCGGGATTGCCCAGCTTGAAAAGATTGAACCTCCACGTCAGGCAAACTATGACGAAGTCGAAGGTGAGGTCAAAGACGACCTCAAGACTCAAAGACAAAAAGATGAGGCAGCGGAGAAAATGAAGAAGGTCAAAGCGGAACTCAAAACGGCAAACCTTGAAGCGCTCGCTCAAAAATACGGACTTGAATATAAAACTGCCAATGAACACAAGCGAGAACAGTACCTCTCCATCGTGGGAGAGAACCCTGAAATCGACACGCTTGCTTTTTCTCTTCCTCCAGGAGAATCAAGCGACCCTATCGAGTTCGAAGCCGGGTATGTCTTGATCAAAGTGCAGGATCGAAAAGAAGTCACTCAGGAAGATTTAGAAAAGGATAAGGAGACAGAGAAAGATAGCCTGCTGGAGGCAAAGAGGAATAAATTCTTCTTATCTTATATGACGAAATTGAGAGAGGAATACGAGGTCAAGATTGAATATGACCTTTTCCTGAAAATCAGCTCCGATGTCCTTTCTCGGTATGAAAGTGAAGAATAAGCAGATGGAGTTGGCTGGGACTTCTCCATCTTAGACAAACGAACAATCCCTTTATTATTTTTTGACCATCTCGGATTTCTAATTTCAACAGATGAGGGATCTTAATTCATATAGACAATGAGGTGTAAGAATGAGGATGACAAAACTTCTCAAGGCTGGAGAGAAAGCCGTTAAACAGTCTCTACGCCTCCGAAAAGGCGAAAAATTCCTGCTTGTGACAGATAAAGAGAAAATGGAGATCGCAGAGGCCTTTGCCTATTGGGCGAAAGAACTCGGAGTCGAAACAACCACCTATCTCATGACAGAAACTCTCCGCCCCATCACTCAACCGACTCGTCTTTTTGCAGAAATCGCAGAGAGGGCAACTGCGATCGCTTATATGCTTGATGCAAGGATTGAAGAAAAGCCTTTCAGAGGATACTTGGTTAAAACCGGGATGGAACATGGCCGAATATGTATGATGCCGGGATTGACAAAAGATATGATGGAACGTCTTGTGAACATCGATTTCAAGGCTATGGATCAATTCACGAGAAAGGTCATAAAGGTCCTGACGGATGCGGATGACATCCTCGTGGAGAACCCGGAAGGCACCCGAATCCAATTTAGCGTAAAGGGCAGAAAATGGGCGAATGACAACGGCGATATCCGCCAGAAAGGGATGCATGGAAACCTCCCTGCTGGAGAATGCTTCACAGCACCGGTGGAAGAAAGCTTCTCAGGGAAGCTGGTCATCAGCCTCATCGATGATAAGCTGGGGCGTGGAGTTATGGAATTTGAAAAGGGCCAGCTTATCCGTTACTCAGGAAAGGGAATCGATGCCATCATCCAAAACATCGGTAAGGACGAAACAGGAAAAATCATTGGCGAGTTTGGAATCGGGACGAACAGGAAAGCCCGTATCACCGCAAACATGCTGGAAGCCGAAAAAGCCTTCGGAACCGCTCACTTTGCAATTGGCGACTCCTACGGCATGGGAAAAAACAGAAGTCCGCACCACTATGATGCGCTGGTGGACAAAATCACGATCCGGGCCAAAGGAAAATTAATTGCAAAAGAAGGAAGGTTTCTTCTCTAAATAATTGATGAATTCTGGCCTTTCATATTCAAGAAAAGAGGCGAAGTGGAGGAGGGAGTTCTTTCACCACTTGAGAATGTCAAACAGGAGGCTTTTCACGCTTTCCTCGAGAGCATCTCTGAACCTTTCCACGCTATCTGTAAATCCATCCCCTAAGTAATCCGTGATATACATCGGTTTTCCGACATTGATCTTGACCTTTGTCGGAACCAAGAACGGAACCTGGGTACCGAACATGGCCACAGGAGTGACAGGGACAGAAATTCCTTCATTTTTATGCAGGTTATATGAAAGGATGGACGTTCCTCTCTTGAAAGTGTGCACATAGGGATTCGGTTCTTTTTTCAACACCCGGCCCCAACCTTGAAGGGCAATAATCGCCCGTCCTTTTTTCAGGTACTCATGACAATGCTCCATGGCCGTCCTCGTTTTCTGCTCCATATCCACAGGAATAGCTCCCGCTTTCTTTATCGTCCGTGCAAAATAAGAGGTAAAAATTGATTTCAACGGGCTGAGGAGCAAATCCAGGAAGAGCCCGAAATCTTTTAGATGTCTTTTAAAATGTTTTCTGATGAGGCGGTTGAAATCATGCTTATCAAAAACCATTTTGTTGGATGTCCAAAATATCTGTCTCGGGACGACTTTGAACAGAGTCGCCGCATCCTTGAATGTTCCGATATGATTCCCGATGATGATATTCGGACCTTGTTTGATAAAATTCTCATTTCCTTTTATAACGATTTTTTTCCCGATAAGAGCAATACTGCTAAAACGCTGGATAACCGTCTCTAACTGTTTCAGCTCTTCTTCGATTGTCATAACTTTTTCGATCCTGTTAATTTCTCGTTTATCTATTTTAAGAAAATTTGAAAAAAAATTCAAAAACTATATGGGGAGATTCCCCAAGGTGCCACCTCTCGTATAGGGACTGTCCCTTTCAGTCCTTTTTTAAAAAGAATAGGGACTGACACTCTTTCTTATACAAAGAGGTGGCACCTTGGGGAACGTCCCCTCACGGCTTGAAAATATAAAATTTCCATGATAACTTAGCCCTAAAAATCATACTTTATTTTTCGCAGGATGTTTAAATGTGGAGGACAAGATGTTGACACTCATCAAACAAGGGACAGTCTTTGCGCCTGACCCTCTGGGCACAAAAGACATTCTGATTTCAGGTGACAAGATCGCGGCTGTGTGCGAGCCAGATAAGATCAAAATCAAAGGAATGGAATTCGATGTTGTTGATGCGTCAGAAAAAACTATAATACCCGGTTTGATTGACAGCCACGTCCATATACTCGGAGGCGGCGGAGAAGGAGGGCCTGCAACCAGGGCTCCTGAAATCACCATAGAGGACATCATTGAGTGCGGAGTCACAACTGTCATTGGCTGCCTGGGAACTGACGGGACAACGCGCCACATGGAATCACTCCTGGCCAAGGCAAGAGGCCTAGAAGCGGAAGGAGTCTCAACTTATCTATTTTCTGGCTCTTATCAAATTCCTCCTGTAACAATCACAGGCAGTATCCGTTCCGATTTGATTCTCATCGAGAAGGTCATCGGGGCTGGAGAAATCGCCATATCCGATCACCGTTCCTCCCAGCCCACTTTTGAAGAATTCTCCCGCTTGGCTGCAGAATGCCGTGTCGGAGGAATGCTTGGAGGGAAGGCCGGTATCCTCCATGTCCACCTGGGCGATGGGCCGCGCAAACTGGAAATGCTCTTCAGGTTAACCAAGGAAACTGAAATCCCCGCGACACAGGTTATCCCCACCCATGTCAACCGCAACGCTCAACTTTTCGCTGAAGCCATTGAATTCATCCAATCAGGGGGATTCATTGATTTGACCGCTGGCGAGGATCCCGAAGCCAGAGAAGGTATTGAAGTCAGTATCAGAGAAGCTGTCCGACTTCTCCTGGAGAAGAAGGCTTCCCTCAGCCAGGTGACGATCAGTTCAGACGGCAACGGGAGCCTGCCTGTCTTCGATGACAAAGGGAACTTGCAAGGGCTGACTGTCGCCACTCAAAAAAGTCTTTTGAAAAATATCCGTCACCTGGTGCATAAAAAAGTCCTCAAGCTTCAAGACGCAATCAAACTGCTCACCGTTAATCCAGCATTTTTTTACAAGCTTCATCAGAAGGGAGAAATTCAAACCGGTAAAGATGCTGACTTACTCCTGCTCGATAATAATTTGAACATTACGGATTCTTTCGCAATGGGAAGGATGATGATGGCCGACAAGAAACTTCTCGTCAGGGGAACATTTTCATCCGCTTAGCTTAAGACTTCGCAAGAAAATTTAGACAACATCTGGGAAGAGAGAGGAAAATGGAGAAAGAAACAAAAAATAAAACTCATAAATCTAAGGAACCCAGTCTTGCCGTCGCTCTGATTCCATTAATCGCCATGGGAATTCTTCTCGGCGTTGGATATGGAGTCTATAGAATCGCCGCCCAGGTTCTTCTCGTCGCAGCAGCTTTTATCACGGGGACCCTCGGCCTCATCCTCCGTTTCAAATGGAAAGAAATGGAAGAGGGTATCGTCAACAGCATCCATAAAGCCATGCCTGCAATCCTAATCATGCTCTGTGTCGGTATTCTCATCGGTTCCTGGATCGCCTGCGGAACCATTCCCATGGTCATCTACTATGGCTTGAAACTCATATCGCCTCAATATTTCCTGGTCACAGCCTGCTTTGTCTGTTCGCTTACCTCTTTGGCCACAGGAACCTCTTGGGGCACAATAGGCACTCTGGGGGTGGCTTTCATGGGCATCGCCATGGGCTTAGGAATCCCGCTCGGTCCGGCCGCTGGAGCGATAGTCGCGGGTGCTTATTTCGGAGACAAGATGTCTCCTTTCTCTGACGTGACCAATCTTGCACCTGTTGCCGCGGGGTCGAACCTCTTTGACCATATCAAGCACATGCTCTGGTCAGCCACTCCAGCCTGGCTCATTGGCCTTGCAATTTATTTCTTTGTCGGGCTGAGGTACGGGGGAGAACAAGTGGAATCCAAGGACATGACTCTCATCATCCAAACGTTGAAGGACAACTTCAACTTCAATGTCCTCCTGCTCCTACCCATGGCCATTGTCTTCTACTTCGCCTTCACCAAAAAGCCGACCATACCTGGGATGCTTCTCTCCTCATTGGTGGCCGGAATACTGGCCATCATCTTCCAGGGTGCTTCGGTAACAGATATCGCCACAGCCATGAACACCGGATATCAGGCTCAGACCGGAGTGGCAAAAGTGGATGAACTGATCTCCCGGGGAGGTCTGATGAGCATGATGGAAACTCAACTCATCGCTTTCACCGCTTTCAGCTTCGGGGGGATCATGCAACGCACCGGGCTACTCTCAGTCATTCTGGACCGCGTGATGAAATTCGCCAACAAGACATGGAGCATCGTGCTGACAACCATAACCTCCTCAATAGTCACAGCCATGATGACGGCAAGCTCTTACCTATCTATGATCATTCCCGGAGAGCTTCTCTCCCCAATTTATAAGAAAAAAGGCCTCGCCGCCAAAAATCTATCCCGGATTATTGAGGAAAGCGGTGCCATCATCGTTCCTCTCATCCCTTGGAGCATGGCCGGCGCTTTCATCACAGGAACAATCGGAGTTTCCCCCGCAACTTACCTCCCGTGGGCCATTATGAATTATGCTGCTGTCATTATCCTTGCTGTATTCGGCTTTACGGGATTCACCATGGCTCCAAAAATCAGGGAGGACGAAACCCAGATCGGGAGTTAGAGACAGAAAGGACTTCCAGCCGTCAGAAAAGACTCAATGGTTTTTAATCCTCTTCCTCTGCTTTTGTCAGAGCTTTACGGAATCCCTCCTCAACTTTCTCCTTTTTTTTCTTTTGTAGTTCCGCGGTCGCCTCAAATTTGCGCTCGAATTCACTCTTTCTCTTTTTCTCCTTCAAGAGCAACTCATCCAAGGATTTTTTAGCTTTTCCTCCTCCTTTTTTCGATTCAATCACTTCCTGAGAGACAGGATCTATCCAGAGATAAGACTGGCAGCAGGGACAGAGAATTTGAAAAACCTCTTTTTCTTTTTTTGTGCTTTTCATCTGATAGAAATTTATCAAAAAAAACAGTGTCAGACAAGCACAATTGGGAAACGTCCCCTTATTCCTTTCTGATATCGATTTCATGCTTCTTTATCAGCTTAAAAAGTCCCTGCCTGCTGAGGCCGACTTCTTCGGCGGTTCTGGATCTATTGAAATTCCACCGGGCCAGCGCCTGATGAAGAAACCTTTTCTCAAATTCAGCTCTTGCCCGGAAAAAATCATAGGAAGAATCAGAAGATCTGACTGCCTGAGGATTGATCTCTGAAGAAAGATGTTCCTCTCGGATGAGACTGTTATCTCCGGCAAGCACCAAACATCTCTGTATCTCATTCTGAAGCTCTCTCACGTTTCCTGGCCATGAGTAATTGATCAACAGATCGATTGCGCCCGGTGAAAAAAAGGCCCGTTCACGCTTCATCTCGAGACAGTATTTCTCTAGAAAATGATTTAAGAGGAAATGAAGGTCCTCCTTCCTTTCCCTAAGTGGTGGGAGTTCAATGGTTATGATTTTAATCCGGTAATACAGATCTTCACGGAAATTGCCGAACTCGATTTCTTTTTCGATATTTTTGTTGGTCGCGCTGATAAATCTTCCATCAACAGATAATGGCCTGTTTTCACCGATTCTCCTGATTTCCTTCTCCTGGAGAAAACGGAGAAGCTTGGCTTGAAGGATCAGAGGCAAGTCACATATTTCATCCATAAAGAATGTCCCCCCATTGGCTTCCTCAATCAGTCCTGCTTTATTCTTCACAGCTCCCGTAAAGGCCCCTCTCGCATATCCGAACAGCTCACTTTCCAGGAGATGCTCAGGTATGGCTCCAGAGTTTACCGCAACAAATTTCCCATTTTTTCTTCCTCCGGTCGCATGAATGGTCCGTGCAACAAGTTCCTTCCCCGTACCACTCTCACCACAGATGAACACCGGAACATCACTATTTTTCACTCTGGATATCAGAGATTGGACACTTTTAAACGCTTCGCTATTCCCTTTCACAAAACCTTCTATATGGCTGGCTTTCTCCAAACCAAGATTCTTACATTCTTTCTTGTTCTTCAAAATCAGCCTGATGGGTTTTGACAACGAAGTGATAAGCTCCAGATCGTCATGAGTGAAACTTCCTGAAATCACTTTTCTATCCAGATACAGGACACCAGCAGACCTCTCCTCGATAATCAAAGGGAGACAGATGATGTTCCTCTGGTTCCCATCAAAGCCTCCTCTTCTGACAGAATCATCAGGATGAGTCGTGACAATCAGTTGTTTCTCATCGAGAGCTTTCTGTACGACATCTCGACTGATACGGCCCTTTTCCGAGTGTCCATTCTCACGCATTTCTTGAAATACAATCTGGTTCTTCTCATCCATTAATAAAACAACAACACGAGTGGAAGACGTACCTTCCAAGATTAGCTCCAATAATCTCACTAGAAAAAAGTGATTCGAAGACAATATCCAATCCTTTTCAATTCAAGGTGATATCTTTTAAAGGCAATAAATGAAATTCTGAGGCAACTTTTCAGTACAAATAACGATTCCTCTCGAAAGTTTTTCTCATCTCACTTCCTCTCTTCCTTGAAAATTGGCTTTGTCTAAAGCGACGGGACAGAGAATGAGAAGAGAAGGTGCGGGGGTATGTCGGAGTGGACGGAATGAGATTTATGGATCTTTTATGGAAAGAGGTGAACTGAAATCATGTCTGTAAGTGGCGGATTTACTTGAGACCTTTTTTCAAAACCTTTGCTTTTTTCTTCACGTCTCTGTATTTGGGATCAAAATCTTTAATCTCTTCAAAAAGAGCCAGCGCTTTTTCTTCCTCATCCGCCTCTTCGTAGAGCGAAGCCAATTCGTAACTCAAAGCTAAAAATTGGTCAGATCCCTCCTGGGTCAACTCTTGAGCCTTCTTCAGCCATTTCGCCGCTTCTCCAAATTCCTTTTTTTGTCTGAAGCATTGGCTTAAAGCATGGCAGGACTCTCCGCTCAAGCTCTTATCTTTTGAAGCGAGTTTGAATTTCTCAATCGCTTGATCGAATAAACCCTTTTCAAGGAAAGAAATTCCTGAATTAAAGAGTTCTTTATAACTGTCTTTTTTCTCTTCTTTTTTCTTTTCTGGCTCTTTCGCCTCTTCTCTTTCTTTCGGAGGCTTTTGAGCCTCGACTTCTACCTCTTTATCCGCCTTTCTTTCTAAAGCTTTATCTGGGGTCCCATTTCCTGCAGAAACGGGTTTTTCTTCCTTACCTTCCTCTTCTTCTCGTTCTTCTTCCTTTACTTCTTCTGCCTCCTCTTTTCCTGCTTCTCCTTCAGGATATTCTTTCTTATCAAATAATTCGCTTTCTTTTTCAGAAACTTCGGTAACCCGCTGTAGAATTTCATCGACGCTGACATGAGCAGATACTTTTCCGAGAGCTGCGAGTTTCTCTTCAACTCTGGAGTCATTCGGAAATTGTATTCGCAAGTTTTCAAGAATTCTCTTGGCATTTCGCAACAGACCTTGGGTAATATACAAATCTGCTTGGGCTAAATTCATCTCCAGTTCTTCATCGGATCCCTCCTCCGGTTCCGAAGGTCCTTCTATTTTATCCTCCTGAATGATTTCCTCTAGCTCTTTTATCTCTTTAGTCGAAACCCTTGTTATTTTCTCCGCCTCTAAAGCTTCTTCCATTTTTTTGCGTTCCTCTTCAGCGGCTTTCTGTGCTTCCTCCTCGGCCGCTTTTCGAGCCTCCTCCTCCT
Organism: Candidatus Aminicenantota bacterium; assembly: GCA_050116035.1. Taxonomy (GTDB): domain Bacteria; phylum Acidobacteriota; class Aminicenantia; order Aminicenantales; family Aminicenantaceae; genus SOIA01. The sequence continues at coordinate 13,382 of JASFPJ010000012.1, forward strand.
CCGTTCTCTTCGCTTCCTCCTCTGCGGCTCTCTTCGCTTCTTCTTCGGCCGCTCTCTTGACCTCTTCCTCGGCGCGTCTCCGCTCTTCCTCAGCCTGTCTCTTTTCTTCCTCGGCTTTCTGGGCATCTTCTTCGGCTTTCCTCTTTTCTTCCTCGGCTTTCTGGGCTTCCGCCTCAAGTCGCACCCGTTCTTCTTCGGCTTTTGTAACCTCCTCCTCAGCTTTCCTCCGCTCTTCCTCGGCTTTCCTCCGCTCTTCCTCAGCTTTCCTTGCTTCTTCTTCCGCCAGTCTCCGTTCTTCTTCCGCCTTCTTCTTTTCTTCCTCAGCATGTCTGACCTCTTCTTCGGCTTTCTTCCTTGCTTCTTCCGCTAATACCAGTGCTTCCTCCATTGCTGTTTTACGGGCTGTTTCTTCAGTCCGCTTGGCCTCCTCTTTTGCCAGCCTCGCTTCTTCCTCCGCCCGTCTCGCCTCCTGCTCAGCTTTCTTCCGCATCTCCTCTTCGGCCAATCTCTTTGCTTCCTCTTCGGCCGCTTTCCGGGCGGCTTCTTCAGCACGTTTGGCTTCCTCTTCGGCCCGTCTCGCTTCTTTCTCGACTTTTTTCCTCGCTTCCTCTTCAGCCGCTCTCCGGGCCTCTTCCTCTGTGGCTCTCTTCGCTTCCTCCTCAGCGTGGGCCCGCTCCTGGTCGGCTTTCATTTTCTCTTCTTCAATTTTCTTCGCCTCTTCCTCAGCACGCATCCGCTCTTCCTCGGCTTTCTCCTTCTCCCCTTCGGCCCGAACCTCCTCCTCTACGGCTCTCGCCGCTTCTTCTTCAGCTCGCTTCTTTTCCTCCTCGATCTTCCTCACTTCTTCTTCTGCCTTCTTCTTTTCTTCTTCGGTAAGCTCGGCTTCTTTTGCCGCTTCCGGAATTCCAGCTCCTTCTTTTAGCTGGTTATAATGACTGACTAATTCTTTATCCTCGGGAACAAGGCTGACAAGTTCACCTAAAGTGCCAATATATTCCTTCCGTTTATTCTCCCTCCGGTATTCTTCAAGAAGAACACGGCTAACAATCTCTAGATTCTTTTTTTGACCAGCCGATTTATAGATTGAAGCCAATTCTTGCAAAGTCGGAGTGTGAACTTTTTTAGCTGAGAGAATAAGCCCAAGAAGTCCGATCGCTTTCTCGGCCTTCTTTTTTTTGACCAGAGTCTCGACCAGAGGTTTATAGAGTTTGAAAGCCTTATCCAGGTCATCCTTAGAAATACTGATCCGCCCTAATTTCACTCTGGCTTCGACATCCTTGGGATTTTGATAGATAACCTGAGTGAATAGTTCTTCGGCCTTTTCAAAGTCCTTTTCTTCAAAGTGCAAGTTGCCAAGAAGCCTGAGAGCGGTCACATCGTCCTTCTTTTTTTTCAGGATATCATCGATGATTTTTCGAGCTTCTTTTGTTTTGTCTTCTTTTTTGAGAAGAGATATCAGATTGGACAACGTCCTCTCATTGTCCTCTTTCAGATCTTTTGCTTTTTTTAGAGCTTCATGAGCTTCCTTAAACGCTTTGCTTCGTATCTTGAACTCTGCCACATCATTGTAGCGGTCTACGGCCTTGTCCACCTCGCCTTCCCTCGTATACAGATCAGCCAGAGTTATTCTTGTCTGAATATCTTTCTTGTCCAATTTCAACAACTTCTCATAGAGAAAGATGGCTTCTTTTGTCCGGTGGTTTTTCATCAAGCCCTTAGCGATCTTCGAATATTCCGCTTTTGCCTCAGAGAGAAATCCCTGGGCATAATAGAGGTCAGCCAATTTCATCGTGGATTCGATATTCCCGGGATTCAACTTATTGATTTTCTTGTACACGGCCATGGACTGGGAATACGAGCCTCTTTCTTCGTAATGGCTGGCAATCTTATACAACTCCTCGATCGCACTGTCTTTCTGGTTCATCCTCAAAAAAAGGTCGCTGACAAGGTTTCTCACATTGATATCTTGGGGGTCGACCGCCAACACTTTCTGGTACTCCCGAATGGCGTCCTGGAACTTTCCTCTCTTTACATTTTTCTCGGCGTTTTCCAGGAACTTGGCTCTTTCTCTTTCCGTCCCCATTTTATTCGCACCTAAGATTAAAGGATAACCGATGCAAAGGCGTTGGTCCTCTTTTTTCTAAAGCTCTGAAATGCTCTTCGGTTCCGTATCCCTTGTTTTTTGATAAGGAATATCCTTGATAAACTCTATCCAAAAGCATCATCATCTCGTCTCTAATGACTTTAGCCACAATGGATGCCGCTGCGATGGAAATACACTTTTTATCGCCTCGAGGCACACTAATCTGAGGATAATTTACCTCATTTAAACTAAATCCGTCAACTAAGATAAAATCTGGAATGAGAGTCATGTTCTCCACGGCCCTTTTCATGGCGCGTAACGATGCCCAGTAAATATTCTTTTCATCAATCTCAAAATTCGAGGATAGACCGGTGCCCACAGAAGCCGCATTGGCTAAAATCTCCTTGGCCAATCGCACCCTTTTTTTGGGAGAGAGGACTTTGGAGTCATCGACCTCCCCCACCCAGCCTGATAACCTTTTGTTTATGAGTGCGCAGGGAAGAATAACAGCGGCCGAGACGACAGGGCCAAAAAGAGCTCCTCTTCCCACTTCGTCAACACCAGCTATGGCCTTGAATCCTTTTCTTAATATTTTCTTTTCTATCCGAAAATCAGCCATATCCGATCTATTCTTTGCCTGTGCTGTTAAACAGCGAAATCATTAAAAAAAATGCCATTTCCCGGCTTTGAATGAAGGTTAAACGATTTCTCTGGGGAGAGGGAGTGAAGCTGTCTTTTTTCTCCAAGAAAACGCAGGGAACGCATCTCATGCGTTCTTATGAATATGCACACCATGGGATAATGTCAAAAATGCTTCTATCTTTTTTCCTTTAACCTGGCGGCTTTTCCTTTGAGTTTACGCAGATAGTATAACTTGGCTCTTCTGACTTTCCCATGCCTCACGACTTCAATTTTTTTGATCATTTTGGAGTGAAGAGGCAATATCCTTTCGACTCCGATACCAAAAGAAATCTTCCGGACTGTGAATGTCGCCCCAAGTCCAGAGCCTCTTTTGGCGATCACATCACCCTGAAAAACTTGAACTCTTTCTTTATTTCCTTCTCTAATAATCACATGGACTTTTATCGTATCCCCCACTCGAAAAGAAGCTGGATCTCTCGTTGTTTGTTTATCTTCCACTAAGTCAATCAGATTCATCTCTCTTTCCTTTCTTTTCTGTTTTTATTTTATCCAATATCTTTTTTTCTTCCCGAGACACTGTTCGATTCTCAAGGAGATCAGGTCTCAAGAGCCACGTCTTTTCCAGAGATTTTTTGAGTCGCCAGGATTTAATCCGGCTGTGGTCTCCAGAGAATAGAACTTCTGGAACTTTTTTCCCTCTAAAATCTCGGGGTCGAGTGTACTGAGGGAATTCCAACAATCCAGTGAAAAATGTATCATTTCTTACCGAATCTGCCTTTCCCACGACTCGAGGAACAAACCTCGATACTGCATCCACAGTGACTAAAGCCGCAGGCTCTCCTCCAGTAAGAATATAATCACCGATGGAAATCTCACCCGTTACTAGATGTTGGACCACTCTCTCATCGACTCCTTCATAACGGCCGCAGATAAGGATGATTTGGTCGTTTTGAGCTAAATCCTCCGCGTACTGAAAATCAAGTTTTCTTCCTTGTGGAGAAAGGAGGAATACGGGCACTCCCTCCCTGCGCCTTATCTCTTCAACAGCCGCAAATATTGGCTCAGGCTTTAAGACCATTCCCTGACCGCCTCCAAACGGACGATCATCCACTTGTTTGTGTTTATCTCTAGTAAACGTTCTCAGATCGTGAACATGAACCTCGATTAAGCCCTTCTCCAGGGCTTTTTTTACAACTCCTCCTGAGAAAGCACTGCTAAAAATCTCGGGGAATATGGTGATTATATCAAATCTCATTCAACTCTAAAAGACCCTCAGGAGGATCGATCCGGATTATCTTCTGTTTCAAGTCTACCTCAAGACACACCGTACGTGTAAAGGGAATAAGAATCTCATTTCTCCCTTGAGTCACAACTAATAGATTATTGTCTTTTACCCATATTAAATCGGAAACGTTTCCGACTTGTTTCCCGCTTTGAGTTACGACAGAGCATCCGATGATTTGGAAGGAATAATAGTTATCTTCTTCCAAGCTTTGAAGCACGTTCTCCGGAAGTTGAACTTCCAGACCGACGAGTTCGCGAGCCCGGGAAAGAGAGTCTACTCCCTCCAGCTTGATGATATAATGCTCTTTATAGGAGCGTAAGGATTCAACCCGGAATTCTTCGAGGCTATCTTTTTTCTTAAGAAATGCCCTTAAAAAAAAAATGTTTCAGCGAGTGTTCAAAGTAAGGCTTAAACCTTAATTCGCCCCTCTTGCCTTGGCTCCTTATAAATTTTCCTATAGTAACCAAACTATCCTTTTTCAATGATCTCGAGGTTAAATCTTCTTTTCAGCTTCATTCCTGCAGCACCAAGAATAATCCTGATAGCCCTTGCTGTCCTTCCTTGTTTTCCGATAACCTTGCCTAAATCTTCCTGAGCCACCTTCAATTCCAGGATCGTGGTTTGTTCCCCTTCCAGCTGGGAAACCTGTACCTTTTCTGGATTGTCAACTAAGGATTTGGCAATCAATTCAACGAGTTCTTTCACTGTAACCTCCTTTAAGTTTTAGAATGTTGATTGGAAAGTTTCTCCTGTTTGGAAACTTTATTCAAAAGAGATTGTACTGTCTTTGAAGCTTGAGCTCCTCTCTTCAGCCAATAATTGGCTCTTTCATAATCCACTTTAATCTCAGGGGGTTCTTTTAACGGGTCATAGTAGCCGAGAATATCTTTCGCCTTGCTTTCTCTTGGTTTATTAGAATCGATAGCTATGATTCGATAAAAAGGCCTTTTTTTTGCTCCGAGTCTCATCAATCGTATTGAAATCATTGTTTATCCATGTTTTTAAAGATGAACAGTGATAATATCGAAATTTTCACCTAAAGTCAACTAATTTAACGAGATGGAAGGAAGAATGAGGCCCTGAAATATGAGATTGCCACACTCCCTGTGGGAACACTCAATTTTTAGATGACATTTTAAATGATCATGAGGAAATAATGTGTACACCCGGGGAAAGTCCCCATATAGCTAATGAGATGAGGGAAGAGAGGAAAGAAGTTTTTGAAAGTGAGACTTTTTCATCATTTTTTTCATCTCTGCAAACTGCTTCAACAGCTGGTTCACTTCAGAAACAGGCCTTCCGCTTCCCTTAGCAATTCTCGCGCGACGGCTCCCGTTTATTATTTTTGGGTTTTCTCTTTCTTCCATTGTCATGGAGTTGATGATGGCCTCAAAATGAAGAATCTTTTTATCATCTATTTGCAGCTTAGACAGGCCTTTCATGGGTCCGGCTTGAGGCATTAGATTCATAACCTGGGAGAGAGAACCCATTTTTTTCATCTGCACAAGCTGTTTTTTAAAATCCTCGAAGGTCAATTCTTGCTTTTTTAATTTGCGAGCCAGGGCTTCCGCCTCTTCCAAGTCAGCTTCTTTCTCCGCTTTCTCGACTAAACTCAAGATGTCCCCCATCCCAAGGATACGTGAGGCCATCCGGTCAGGATGAAAGACCTCGAGCTTATCAAATTTTTCACCGACTCCGACAAATTTAATCGGCTTCCCGGTCACTGAGACGATAGATAAGGCTGCTCCTCCCCTGGCATCTCCATCAAGCTTGCTCAAAATGACGGATGTCAGACCAATCTTTTCCTCAAAAAGCTGAGCGCTCTTCACTGCGTCCTGTCCCGTCATAGAATCTCCAACATAAATCAACTCTACAGGCTTGAGGATATCTTTCACCATGCGAAGCTCTTCCATGAGTTCATTATCGATATGAAGTCTCCCTGCAGTATCCACGATAAGTGGGTCAAAACCTTTATTTCCGGTATGTTTAAGGAGTTGCTTAAGAGCTCTTGAAGGCGAAGTCATCTGATCTTTCGTCATTTCGTAGAAAGGCAGATTGAGCATTTTAGATATCATCTTCAACTGGTCCTGAGCTGCAGGCCTTTTCAGGTCAAAAGAGACAAGGAGAGGGTTTTTCTGTAAACTTAAAACCCATTTGGCCAATTTTCCGCAGGTGGTTGTTTTTCCAGAGCCCTGAAGACCCACCAGCATGAAAATTGAAGGAGGATGACTCGCAAATTTCAGTTTTTCTGCCTCCTGACCCAAGAGAGATGTCAGCTCATCCTTGACAATCTTGATCACTTGCTGGGCAGGGCTGAGACTCGTGAGAACTTTCTGGTCCAAAGCCTTATTTTTTACTCTTTCTTCAAAATCTTTCACCACTCGATAATTCACATCTGCCTCAAGAAACGTCATGCGAATCATCTTCAGAGCTTCAGCCATGTTTTTTTCCGTGATTTTTCCTTCACCACGGAGAAACTTCATCACTTTTTGGAGCCGGCGCGATAATTGATCAAACATTTTCTCTCCTGGAGGTCAGGGATTGACTTGGGAAATTTTCACATTGGGTTGAGGCCTTGACGTTAAACTCAAGATCAGGTCTTATCTGGTTGACAAGACCGAGGATTGATTCTGTCTCTCAGGCACCAATCCTCACTACCCCTAACCTCAAAACAAACAATGTCAAGGCGTGACCCCGAAGGTCAAACCGCGAAAGTCTAACTCCGTCTTATCCGATGTTAAGCCCTAACCTCATTCAATATAAGTGAACCTCCTGACAAAGTCAATCCAGCTTGCATGAATGAGTGCCATGGGGATAGGGTCTCCATTCTCTGACCAAAACTCATATCTGACAGTCAAGAAGAAAAGTCATGCATTCGTTCCTTCCCCGCTCAACCGCAACTTGACATTTTTCACGATTGTGTTTAATGTAGTACTAATTTTTTTTAGATTTTTAAGAGAGATCCTTTCATTTCTGCGTGCAGAGGAGAGCAACGATGAGCTCGAAAATTGACTACAAAGAGATAAATAAGCTCGTCAAATTCATGGAGGAGAAAAAACTTTCTCATTTCGAGCTGGAGATAGAAGGTCTGAAAATCAAGATAAATCGAAACCCAAGTCCTCTTCCTCCTTCAGAATCGATACCCGTCTCTCCAGAACCAGCAGAATCAGTGGAGAATGAAAGCGTTCAGCCCCAAGATGTCGAACCCGAAAAGGGAAAAAATAATCTCTCCTTAATCACCTCTCCCATGGTCGGAACTTTCTATCGCGCTCCAGATCCTTCTTCCTCTCCTTTTGTTGAAATTGGAGACCCGGTGAAGAAAAATCAGACTCTCTGTATAATCGAGGCCATGAAATTGATGAATGAAATCGAAGCAGAAGTCGATGGAGTTCTCGAAAAAATATTCGTTGAGAATGGAAATCCTGTCGAATATGGTCAAAAACTTTTTGCAATCAAACCACTCTCCTGATCGCTTATGTTTTCAAAAATCTTAATCGCAAATCGGGGTGAAATATCCCTGCGTATCATCCGCGCAGCCCGGGAATTGGGCTTAAAAACAGTCGCTGT
>JASFPJ010000013.1:0-20955 GCA_050116035.1 Candidatus Aminicenantota bacterium
TCTTTCAAGGCGCGAAACTCCCTGTTGAAATCCCTGTGTCTTCCTTTCATCGAGACGATCAGAGCGCCGCTAGGCAGGAACTCGTCTGAAATCTCTATAGACTGAACAAGAGTGCCTCCTCCGTTTATCCTCAAATCAAGTATGAGCCTCTTCATTCCCTGCTTGACCAATGAGGCCATTTTTTCCTCAAATTCCTTTGTCGTTGTTCCGGAAAAACCACGGATGCGGATGTAGCCAACATCATCCTGGAGGATGAACGCATAAGAAATGCTGTGGAGTGGAATTTCCTCCCTAGTCACAGTCATCTCCAGAGGCTTCTCCAATCCCTCGCGAGCAATCGTGATGTTGACCTTTGTTCCTTTAATACCCCTCAATTTCTGCACGGCTTCGCGGCTCGATATGTTCTTTGTGCTTTCCCCGTTGATATGAGAAATAACATCTCCAGGGAGAACACCCAGTCTGTATGCCGGTCCACCTTCGATGGGAGAGATGACGACCAGGCGGTCTTCTTGTTTCTGGATCAGGATGCCCAACCCATGATATTTCCCCTCATGCTCTTCTGTCATCCGAGCCAGATAATCGGGATCCAGAAAATAGGAGTGAGGGTCCAGAGTCTGGAGCATCCCCCGAATGGAAGAATAGGTTAACTGATCAAGGTTGACGTCCTTGTAATAATATTCTTCGAGCAGAGATGCGATGGAAGTAATCTTTTTGTAAGAGTATCCCCATATGTCCTCATCTCTAGCTGGAATCAGGACAAGCACAAGGATTAAAGCAACCAGAAAAAGAACCTTTCTTTTCATTTCAGTTCCACTGATTTTTATACTACCAAAGCCTCATGCTCTTGTAAAGTTGATATTGACTTCCAGTATTGGTGCCCGGCTCCATTTTCCTTGACTTCTCTCAGTCATGAGGCTATATTTCCATAAGCATCTGTCATCAAAGAGAAGAGAAAATGTTCGGTAACATCGGCCTTCCTGAGATAATCATAATCCTTGCTATTGCTCTACTCGTGTTTGGTCCAAAAAAGCTGCCAGAAGTCGGGAGGTCCATCGGAAGGGCTCTGAGAGAATTCAGGAGAACTTCGGATGAAATTAAAGACAAGATCGAAGAAGAGATCCAGGCCGATGAGTTGAAAGATATAAAAGAAGAGATTGAAAAGGACATCGAAGGCAATGAGGAAGGGAAAAAAGTCTCCTGACAGTATGACCTTCCTCGAACACCTCGATGACCTCAGAAAAAGGTTATTTTACTCCTTCTTGGCTATTATCATTACAATTTTCCCTGCTTGGTTTTTCCATAAACAGATCTTCGATATCCTGGCCTTTCCTGTGAACCAATACCTCCCTGCAGGAGAATCACTCGCCTACACCAAGCTGACGGAACCATTTATGGTTTACATCAAAGTATCCTTCCTGGCAGCGCTTTTTGTCACTTCGCCCTTTTTATTCTTCCAATTCTGGAAGTTCGTCGCTCCAGGCCTCTACCAGAGAGAAAAGAAATATGTCGTTCCTTTTGTTTTCTTCACAACGATCTTTTTTGCCGCCGGAGGCATCTTCGCTTACTTCATCGTTTTCCCCTTTGCCTGCCGTTTCTTCCTCGGTATGGGCGCCGATTTTCAGCCAGTTATCAAAATGGATGAATACTTTAGCCTGGCACTCCGAGTAATCCTGGGTATTGCACTGGTTTTCGAGCTTCCCACTCTTGTCTTTTTCCTCTCCCGTATGGGCTTGATTACCGCGAAATGGATGGCGAAGAAATTCAAATACGCTTTCCTGGTGGTCTTTATCATCGCGGCCATCATCACTCCCACTCCAGACCCGGTCACTCAAAGCATCGTCGCTATCCCGATGCTCGCCCTCTACGGATTAAGCATCTTGATCGCCTTCCTCTCTGAAAAAAGAAAAAAAGAGAAGGCCAAAGAATCAGAATCCGAGGAAGATTTAGCCGGATAAACATAAATTTAACCGACAGAATGAGGAACAAAGAGAAAGTCATTATCCGGAAAGCTCCCGATTACGACCCGGAAGTCATACAAAAAATCATTCAGGAGGGGATTGAGGACTTCGGCCTGGCCCCTCAAATCAAGGGAAGAATCACGATCAAACCCAACGTGGTCATGGCCCATCCAAAAATCGCACCGTCAGCATTCACGCGTGCCGAGTTTCTCGATGGATTGCTCGGCGCCTTAGAAGAGGAGAAAACAGAGGAGTTGAGAATTACGATCGCTGAAAAAACAGGCGCCGGTCTGCCCACAGCCAGGATGTTCAAGCGCGCAGGGTATCCCGAACTCAAAAAAAAACACAGAATAAAACTTGTGCCCATCGAAGAATCAAAAAAGAGAACGGTTCATCTCCAGAAGGGGAAGATTCACACAAAAGTGACCACAGCCCGAGAAATCGTGGAGAATGATTTTCTCTTCTACGCGCCTAAACTGAAGAGTAATGTCTTGAGCCAGGGATTATCTGCCGCATTGAAGCTTAATATCGGCCTGCTCTTGGATAAGGAAAGACTATGGAATCATAATCATGAGCTGGACAAGAAAATCGTCGACCTCCTGGAAGTCGGCTACCCTGACTTTATCGCCACGGATGCCGTAGAGATCGGCTCCGGAGGAAATCAACTCACACAGCATGGCAGACATCTGGGAATAATCCTGATGGCGACGAATCCTCTGGCCCATGATGTGGTTTGCGCTCATATCCTGCATCTCGACCCTCAAAAAATCAATCATTTAATCCTGGCACACGAGAGGGGCTACGGTCCGCTCAGTCTTGACGATATCGAGATTGAAGGGGACTTCGCGCTTGAAGAGATCCAGCAAAAAACAAAAAATCTGGACCTCGGGATGATCAGAGTCGATAAGGCCGACTGCAATATCCGGACAATCATCGGTGAGCCGTACTGCACGGGGGGGTGTCACGGGATCTTCCTTGATTGGCTGTATATGATCAAAGATAGAAAACCCACACTCTGGAAGAATATGCCGGCCTGGACAGTTGTCATCGGTCAGTATAAAGGTGATGTTTCAGCCAAAAGATTAATGGTGATCGGCACGTGCTCCAGAATCGACGGGAAGGTTCACGCGCGAATGCGAAGAAAAATCAGAGGCTGTCCCCCCAAACACAAAGACCTCGTCTTCCAGTTTTTGCTCAAAGCCGGAATCATCAATCCTCTTTTCAGATCGGACATAATCATCGATGCTTATTTGTGCTTATTTTTATCCTGGCTCAGGAGACTAGTCAAAGGCCGGTTATAAGCTCATGGACGGACGACTCATCATCGAAAACAGAAGGGTGGAGACGAAAGAAAAAATAGAATCTCTCAACCCGGCGACTCTTGAGCCTGCAGGCGAGGCCTGTCTGGCGTCTTCACAAGAGTGTCTTCACGCCCTCCAAGCTGCAAAAAAGGCTCTTCCCACCTGGAGAGAAATATCTTTCAGGGAAAAAAGGAAAATCTTCATCGAAGCCAAAAAAATTCTTCTCCAGAGGAAAAATGAAGCGGCTCGTTTGATCACTGCGGAAAAAGGCACTCCTTTTCCAGAATCCTTATCCGTAGAAGTCCTGGGAGTTCTCGAAGCTCTGGATTACACCGGCCGGAACCTGAAAAAAACATTTCAACCCAAGAAGATGAAGCACCATGTCATTCTCTTTTCCCATAAGAAAAGCCACTTCCGCTTCCAGCCTTTGGGCGTGACTCTCATTATCTCCCCCTGGAACTTTCCGTTCCTCATCCCGTTCTGCGATATCCTGAGTGCAATCGCGTCCGGAAATTCAGTGGTCTTCAAACCTTCCACATCGACTCCTTTCACAGGGCTTCTGATTGGTGATATTCTCATCCAAGCGGGTCTCCCCTCGGGAGTTTTGAACATCGTGCCCTGCAAAGTCCCGCAGGCCGAAGAAATGGTTCTCCACCCGGAAATACAAACAATCATGTTCACCGGAAGTGTTCCCACCGGAAAAAGAATTTCCGAACTCGCCAGCCGCCATTTAACTCATGTCGTTCTCGAACTTGGAGGAAAGGATCCCATGATCGTCCTCAAGGACGCGGACCTGGAAAGAGCCTCCAGAGGAGCAGTCTGGGCCGCCTTCATGAACACCGGCCAAAGCTGCGGCTCAGTGGAAAGGCTCTATGTGGCACGGGAAATTGCGGATGATTTTACTGAGAGAGTCGTGCACCATGTGAAAAAATTAAAGACAGGCAATCCCGCGGAACCTGGAGTCGAAATGGGACCGATGACCATTCTCAGTCAGCTGAAAACTGTCGAAGAACACATAAAGGACGCCGTCGAAAAGGGAGCTCAAGTGCGGCATGGAGGAGAAAGGATCAAGGAATATCCGGGTTACTTTTTCCAGCCAACGGTTCTTTCAGGAGTCGACCACTCGATGAAGATCATGAAGGAAGAAACCTTTGGTCCAGTCCTTCCGATCATGGTTTTTTCGGAACCGGAGGAAGCCATCTCCCTCGCCAATGACTCCGATTACGGGCTGACGGCATCCATCTGGACAAGGAATAAAAAAATGGCTGCTCGGATGGCCGATAGAATCGAGGCAGGCACCGTAACGGTGAACGACCACATGTATTCCTTTGCCGAGCCGGGAGCCATATGGGGAGGGATCAAGCAGACCGGAAGGGGGTATTCCCATGGTCCATATGGCCTTCAAGAGCTGGTGAACATTAAATTCATCAGCCATGATTTCTCCAGAAAAAAAACTCAGACCTGGTGGTATCCCTACAGCGCTCAATGGCCAAAACTCCTGGAAAAATCCCTTATTCTCTTTCACCACCATCGATTTCAAAAAAAAATCAAGACGCTGCTTTCCCTGCTGCCTCACAGGTCGAGGATTCGTGCGGGCAGTCCTTTTTTCAATTTCATAAAAAATATTCCAAAGATATTCAGGAAATGAAGCCAGAAGCAAGACTTATCGGATTGACAGGGACAAACGGCTCCGGCAAGGGCGAAGTGGCAGCTTATCTCAAAAAGAAGGGATATGACTATTTCTCCCTTTCCGATGTGATTCGAGACGCGCTCCGCAAAGATGGGAAAGAGGACTCACGGAACAACCTCATTGAAAAGGGAAACGAATTGAGAAAGAAGTATGGACCGGACATCCTGGCCAAGATGGTTATGGAAAGAGTGGAAGGCAAGGCTGTCATCGACAGCATCCGCAATCCTTCAGAGGTCGAATACCTGAGAAAAGAAAAGGAGTTTATTCTTCTGGCAATCGATGCGCCAGTCGAGTTAAGATATGAGAGAGTCAAACAAAGAGGCAGACAGGAATCCGTCTCCACTCTCGAAGAATTCACAAAAAAAGAAAAGGAAGAAATGACAGACCGTGAAAAAGAACAGCAACTCCACAGTTGCATGAAAATGGCTGATTTTGTCATTATGAATGACGGAACTCTTGAAGATCTTCACCTTAAGCTGGAGGAAATAGCATGAAGCCGAAAAGAGTTTCAAAGAATCAGTATTATTTAGGGATTGCCGAAGAAGTCGCCCGCCGCAGCACCTGTTTCCGACGCTCTTTAGGGGCGATCATCATCCGCGACGACCAGATTATTTCCACTGGATACGTGGGGGCCCCGCGGAAAACCAAGGACAGCCTCGAGCATGGCTCCTGCCTCAGGGACAAACTGAACATTCCTCACGGCCAGCGGTATGAACTCTGCCGGAGCGTCCACGCCGAGCAGAACGCGATCATCAATGCGGCCCGTGCCGGAGTCAGCCTTCTGGGTGGAGACATGTACATCTACGGCAACGTAGCCGGCAAATCCCAGCCGATAGATGCTTTCCCCTGCTTCATCTGCAAGAAGATGATCATCAACGCCGGTCTAAACCGCGTCATCTGCTCTACAGCGGATGGGAAGATGAAAATTTTCCGCGTGAGCGACTGGGTCAAGGAGTGGATGGAAGGAGATATCATAGACGACAGCCATCAATACGGCTGATATAAGACAAGTCTCTTATGAAATTCATGAATCACCCCGCATACACACCGGCAATAAAAGGCTTGGAGGCAAAAAAATGAAAACTCAATCCATAATCCAGCTTTTTCTTCTCGGACTGTGTCTACTCCTCTGGACACCCCAGGCTTTTTTTGCCTCGAAACAGGAATCCCAGCCAGCCGCCAAAGCCGAGGTCAGCCTGCTTCAGCTTCTGGGGATCACTCCCTCTCCAGAATCCATCGATTACGTCCGGAACAAAACGCAGTTCCAGCTTCACACGCTTCTGACCGAGCAACGTCACCCCAAAACCTGGGATTTGAGTGAGAGGATCCAAAAGGATTCCAGAGCCGGCCTCAAAATGCTTTTTTCTGTGGATGAGGACATTGTGGACAAACTCGGTTCTCTCTCCAGAGAAAAAGGACGCCTCGAGCAGGCTGTTCAAGCTATCGAAGAGGCCCTCCTCTCCAACCACAAAATCTACGTCTATGGGTGCGGAGCAACCGGCCGTCTGGCGAAACAGATGGAGAGCACCTTCTGGCGTCCATTCTGGGAAAAAGCCAAAAGCACAGGCAAGATATGGAAAAAGATCCAATCTCACCTGGGAGAATCAATCGAAAACCGGCTCATCGGAGAAATGACTGGGGGAGACAGGGCGCTCATCAGCTCCCTGGAAGGATTCGAGGACCTTCAGCTAATCGGGCATCTTCAGCTCGAGGACAGAAAGGTGGAGATAGGCGATGTGGTCATCTGTGTGACTGAGGGAGGAGAGACCTCCTCTGTCATCGGCACCATCCTCTCCGCTCTGGAACAGTGGAAGAAAGAAAATGCCTATGACCCGGCTCAGACCAGAAAAAACCTTTATTTCATCTACAACAATCCTGATGAGAAACTTCTTCCGTTTGACCGGAGTCGAGTTGTTCTCGAAGAGCCCGGGATCACTAAAATCAACCTCACTACTGGGCCTCAAGCTATAACCGGATCCACCCGGATGCAGGCCACAACGATCGAAACATTTGTCGTGGCCAATATTCTCCAGACCGCTCTTGACCGGACATTGAGAAAGCACCTTTCAGTCAAGGAAATGGAAAAACTTGGATTTATCACCGAGCAATCTCTGGAGAAAAACTTGGGAGGCTTTTCCAAAATCCTGAAGCAAGTCCAGGCGAATGGCGATGCCATTGCTAAATTCACGCGGCTTGAGGCACACACCTACGAAAGTGGCCATTTCTCCACCTATTTTGCTCATGAAGGGCTTATCACGGTCTTTATCGACAGCACTGAGAGGAGCCCCACCTTCCGGCTCTTTCCTCTGGATACAGTCGAAGAAGAGAAAAGAAAATGTTGGATTCAGGTCTGGACTCCCTCCGCAGGCCTTCAAGAAGCCTGGCAAGCTTTTCTTGGAAGACCATTCAGAGGACTGGCCCCTGAGTTCTACAGAGCACCTTTCGAAGAGAAAATCGATGATCCTTACCTCAAGAAAGCGGCTCTGGACAGCTTGAAAAACGCTGGAGATGACCAGCAGAATCTCTATGATTTTTCTTTTTCAGATTTCAACCTGAGAAATCGAGGTCCAAAACAAGGGGATCTTGGTGTCGCAGTCTGTATCCAACATGAAGTGGATGCGCTCAAGAAAAAGAATTCTGAATTCCGAAGATTCATCGATCTTTTTTCTAGAAATGGGGCAAACATGGCTATCATTCTCATCACAGATAAGCCCCCTGAAGATGTGATAAAAATCATTAGAAAAATCGCCGAGATTAACACTCAAGGAAAAGACTGCATCGTCTCTCTGCACATAAAAAGAAGAAACGATCCCCTTGGTATCAACCAACAAATCGCCCTTAAGATCCTCCTCAATGCCCATTCCACTGCTGTCATGGCCCGGCTGGGGAAGGTCATCGGCAACACGATGACCAACGTCAGTCCGAGCAACCTCAAACTCATCGGGCGAGCGACATACCTGATCCAGTCACACGTCAATGATACTCTGAGCCGTCCCCAGTGGGTCAAGCTTCACGGCATACAAAAGCCGATTTCCTATGGCGAAGCCAATGCTGTCCTCTTTGAAGTAATAAACTTCCTTAAAGATAAGCGAGAAAGAGCCGGCCAGACAGCCGAGGTGGCCTTGTCTATCATCCGGATCCTTGAGTCCTTCCGACTGAAGAAGAATTTTTCCAATGCGGAAGCGTTGAGTGTCGTTAATCAAACAGGACTAAGCCAGTACCTGGCCAATGTCACTTCAGAATCCAATTAGATCATTGAACAGACCGAAAATTCTAGCCCAAGGATTTCATTTTTTTCTGACAGGCCTTGTGCTGTTTCTCAGTTTAACACCAGGAAGAGTCTTCCCCTCAACGGATAAACTGGTTAAGCTCGGGAACGAAATCTTCTTGAACAAGCTCGCCCCCACACTCAAAGGAAAATCTCTGGGCCTAGTTATTAACCACACATCTTCTCTTCCTTCAGGGAAATCCCTTGTTCAGGCCCTCCTGGAAAAAGGGCACACCATTCAAGCCATTTTTTCTCCTGAACATGGCATCACCGGAACAGTGGAAGCCGGAAAAGAGGTCAAAAACAGTGAGCTCAAAGGCATCACGATAAACAGCCTTTACGGAGAAAGGAGAAAGCCTGCCACTGAGCAGATGGAAGGAATTGATCTGCTGATCTATGACATCCAAGATGTGGGTGCGCGTTTTTACACATACATCACGACTCTTAAATATGTCCTCGAAGCCGCAGCAAAAGCCCAAATTCCGGTGTATGTTCTGGACAGACCCAACCCTATAGGCGGAGAAATGGTCGAGGGGCCACTGATGATTCCCGCGTTTGAATCTTTCATCGGCGCTCTCCCCATCCCGATAAGATACGGGCTCACTTCAGGTGAGCTGGCCATGATGATAAAAGGCGAAAAATGGGTTCCCCAAGATTTTGACCTCCATGTCGTCCGGATGAGAAACTGGAAAAGGCACTTCTACTGGAAAGATACCGGTCTCCTCTGGACACCTCCATCTCCCAACATACCTTCGCCAGAAACAGCCCTTCTTTTTCCAGGCTCATCATTTCTCGCGGCCATACAGATGAATGAGGGAGGTGGAACTCCTCATCCATTTCTTCAATTCGGAGCGCCATGGCTTAAGCCTCTTCCCTTAATGAACCGGTTAAACGGAGGTCAAGATTTCGGTGCTGAGCTCGAAGCCATTGCCTACACTCCTCGGTCTCTCCCGGGAAAAGTCCTTCACCCCATCTACGAAAACAGGACATGCCATGGGATACGAATAACGATCACCCAAAATGAAAAATTCTTTCCTGTCCGGTTTGCTCTGGAAACTATCAAGGCTCTTCAGGAAGATTGGCCCGAACACATCTCTTTTGATGCTTTCAAGCTCAATCGGATTTTCGGAAACGAACTCTTGAGCCGTTTCCTTGAAGGGAATGTTCATTACGAAGCACTCCTCACACGAATGGAGGAAGAGGAGGAATACTTCAAGCAGCAACGCCAGAAATACTTACTCTACGACTAATGAATATTGGGATCAGGGCTCGACCTTAGACATTCAGCATAGTTCAATATCAGGCTTTATCTGAATCGTTTTCAGCAGAACTTATATCAGACCATAGATCCAGACATCCAGATAAGGCTTGGCATCAATATATCTAATGTCGAGCCCTGACCCCTTAATGTTTGCGGACGATTTCCTTGACTCTCATGAGCTGGACTTGATAAGAACGCTCCATCTCCTCCAGACGGCTGGAGATGTAACTAATGGTTTCCCTGATGTTGGGGATGAGGATATGTTCCAGAGCATTGACCCGGCGGCGGGTCACTTCAATCTCATGGGAGAGAAGTTCGACCGCTTTCCAGAGCCGCGACATCTCCATTAGATCCTCGAGTATCTCCTGAATTTTTTTTATGCCGATATCGAGCTCGCTTTCCGTGTTGACTAAGTCATAGTCAGAGATCTCCTTTTCCCCTATCTCGAACCGAGGAATGGACACGTTGAAAATCCTTTCCCTCTTGGGATCCAGCAGTAGCTTCCCTTCAGGAATAAGCTTTTCCAAGTCTTTCTGGGATGATCGAGTACGGACAAAAGCAAAAGAAAGAAAGGCCTTCTTCAGCTTGGGACTGATTCCCTCTTGGAGTTCAGAAAGCCGACGCATGAGTTGAAGGAACCGTCGCATAATCTCTTCCAGTTTATCTTTGAGAAGCTTGTGGCCTCTTTCCGCCAGAACAAGACGTCTGCGGAGTCGGAGAAGCTCCATCCTGTTGGGGTTAACTGAAAGTCTCATCCTTCCTCTTCCTCTTCTCCTTCTGAATAATATATTCTCAATTCTTCTTCCTCTTCTTCTTGAGAATAATATTTCTTCAAGTATTCCGGACGAATCCTCTTGAGTTCCTGCCGTGGAATGGTATGAAGAAGCTTCCATCCCAGGTCCAGTGTGTCCTGGATGGAACGGGTTTCAAACTCACTCTGTCTCACGAACTCATCCTCGAAAAGGTCAGCAAACATCAAGTATTGCTTATCCAGGTCGCTCAGGGCCGCCTCTCCCAGGATCAGGGACAGCTCCCTGGCTTCTTTCCCGCGTGCGTAACACGCAAAGAGTTGGTTGAGAACATCCGCGTGGTCTTCCCGTGTCTTCCCCTCGCCGATTCCTTTGTCTTTAAGACGGGACAGGCTGGGAAGCACGTCTATGGGAGGATAGATTCCCTTTCGATGAATCTCCCGGCTGAGCATGATCTGCCCCTCCGTGATATAACCTGTCAGGTCAGCGATGGGGTGAGTTTTGTCATCTTCAGGCATGGTGAGTATCGGGATAAGGGTTATCGACCCTGTTTTCCCCTTGATCCTCCCCGCTCTCTCATACATCGATGCCAAGTCAGTGTAGAGATATCCGGGATACCCTCTCCGTCCGGGTATTTCCTTCCGAGCTGCGGATATCTCCCGAAGGGCCTCCGCATAAAAGGTCATATCCACGAGAATCACAAGGACATGCATATCCAGCTCAAAAGCGAGGTATTCCGCACAGGTCAAGGCTAAACGCGGCGTAGCGATGCGTTCGATCGGAGGCTCATTGGCTAAGTTGAGAAAAAGCACGGCTCTCTCTAATGCGCCTGTATTCCTGAAATCTTCGATGAAGAAATTCGCCTCTTCAAAAGTGATTCCCATGGCGCCAAAAACCACGGCAAACTTTTCTTTTTTTCCCAAAACGGCCGCCTGCCGGGCAATCTGAGCCGCAATCCGGGCATGAGGCAGACCACTTCCGGAGAACAGAGGAAGCTTCTGGCCTCTGACAAGAGGGTTCATCCCATCAATTGAAGAAACACCGGTTTGAATAAACTCAGAGGGGTAATCCCGCGCATCGGGATTTATCGGACTTCCTGTGATATCCACCCTTTTCTTCGCAATGATTTGAGGACCTCGGTCTTTCGGATTCCCAGAACCGTCGAAAACTCGACCGATTATCTCTTTTGAGACAGCCAGCGTCTGAGAGCGCCCGAGAAACCTCACCTTGGATTTGTCCACATCCAAACCGACTGTGCCTTCAAAGACCTGAACGATGGCTCTTTCCGTTGAGACATCGAGCACTGTGCCTCGCCGCAAAAGACCTCCCGCCGCCTCGATCTCCACTAGTTCACCGTATTTCACATCCCTGATCTTCTCGACGATAACCAAAGGGCCGACGATATTAGAGACAGTCAAATACTCTTTATACATTGTCCTCACTCGTTTCTTTGTGTTGTAAAAATTCCTTGAAGGCGTTGTCGATCTCAATATACGATTCCAGAAGGCCCGGGTCATCTACGGGAAGAAATTTCATCTTGGAAATCTTCTCCCTCACTCTCAACGTCAAAATCTTTTCCAAGTTTTTCCCATCAGCAAGAGCACTCATTCCCGAATTGTGAAAATGCAGGATTGTGCGGAGCATCAGGTACTGCATTCTCATCGATGTGTATGTGTCCTGCGGATGGAAGGCGTTTTGATGGAGAAAATCTTCTCGAATGGATCGCGCGGACTCCAGAATAAGCCTATCTTTGTCCGATAGGGATTCCACCCCGACAAGACGGGCAATCTCCTGGAGCTCTGATTCCTCCTCCAGAAGCTGCATGGCTTCCTGTCTGAGGCTGATAAAATCCTCTGCAACCTCGGTGTTTAAATAATCTTTGAGGTTCTCCACATATAGAGAATAGCTCAGAAGCCAGTTGATTGCCGGGAAATGCCGCATGTTGGCCAGCCTGTCATCCAGAGCCCAGAAGACTTTGACCACCTTGAGTGTGGCCTGAACAACTGGGTCTGACAGGTCTCCCCCTGGCGGAGAAACCGCTCCCATAACGCTCAGGGCTCCGATTCGATTGTCCGAGCCTAAACAGACCACTTTCCCGGCCCGTTCGTAGAATTCAGCGATGCGGCTAGCCAGATAGGCCGGATAAGCTTCCTCGCCTGGCATTTCCTCCATCCGTCCCGAGATTTCTCGCAAAGCTTCTGCCCAGCGGCTGGAAGAATCGGCCATCAGTGCCACAGAATACCCCATATCCCGAAAGTACTCCGCGATGGTCATACCTGTGTAAATCGAGGCTTCCCGCGCCGCCACAGGCATGTTCGATGTGTTGGCAATTATAACTGTCCTTTCCATGAGTGGACGGCCGGTATGGGGATCTTGAAGCTCCGGGAAACTGAGGAGCAGGTCAGCCACCTCATTTCCTCTCTCCCCACAGGCAACAAAAACAATTATCTGAGCGTCCGACCATTTCGCCAGCTGGTGCTGGACAACGGTTTTGCCACTTCCGAATGGACCTGGCACACACCCCGTTCCTCCCTTGGCCAGGGGAAAGAGTGTGTCGAGGACTCTCTGTCCTGTGGTCAAAGGCTCGTCAGGCATCAACCGCTCCTGGACCTCTCTGTTTCTTCGGATCGACCACGTCTGGAACATCTTGATTTCTTTGATTTCCTTTTCAGCCTGTATCTTGACTATAGATTCTTCCACCAAGAATTTTCCTTTTTTGATCTCCGCAACCTTGCCTGACAATCCCACAGGGACCATGATTTTATGTTTAATGAGTGGAGTCTCCTGGACTTCTCCCAGAAAGTCTCCCTCTTTCACATCCTGGCCTTTCTTGACAAGCGGAACGAATTCCCATTTTTTCTTCCGATCTAGAGGAGGTACTTCGATGCCCCGTGTAACAAAATCACCCTCCATGCTCCTGATTATATCCAAAGGCCGTTGGATGCCATCGTAAACAGAGCTTATTAAACCCGGACCCAATTCCACACTCAAAGGCTGCCCGGTTAAAAACACTGGCTCTTCCGGACCTATGCCTGTCGTGTCCTCGTAGACCTGGATAAAGGCCAGGTCTTCTCTGAGTTCAATGACCTCTCCTATGAGCCCGAGCTCTCCGATCTTCACCATATCGTACATTTTGGCGCCTAAACATCCTGAGGCAACAACGAGTGGACCCGCAACACGAATGATTTTACCTTGTTTCATTCTCTCCTCTTTTCTTAACCAAAGAATCTGAACCTGTCGCCTTGATGGCCAACTCTCCCATCACTCTCTCAAGGTGATCAGTGACCTTTCTGTAGTCAGAAAATCCCACCACCACAGGGCAAAACTTCTCCCTGAGAGCCTCCCTCTCTTTCTTTAAAGATTCAAACAGACTTTCGTGTAAAAAACAGAGGGCGAAATTTTCCTTCTCAAGGATTTCCAAGATTTTTTTGGCATCTTCCAGGCTTTTGGGAGAAAAAACCTTTATTCCCAGGGCCCGCAACGGGAAAATTATGTCAGCCTCTCCCACGACAGCAATTTTATCAAACATAGGTTGCACTTATCCTTTGCTTGAGCAATTCATCAGGAATCTGACTGATTTTCCCAACCCCGATAAGCCTCACAAGCCTCAACTCTCTTTTTTTTGCTAATCCATAGGCTATTACTGGTTCTGGCCCAAAAACGATGTATTTAGCCTTTTTCAAGAAAGTCATCAAAAAGTTCTCTACCCCACGTTCCAATTCAAGGAAAGTCTCTTGCTCGACGAATACATCCACAGCGCTTGCCCAGAGCTCTTTATACGGAGTGGCCTGAAGTTTCTCCCCAATTTCGGAGAAGGTAAGATCAAAACACTGCGGTATAAATTTATCCTCCAGGAAACCTCCTTGGTAAATAAGGCTCTCGAACTTGTCTCTGGAGAGACCTGAATATTTTGCACGGAATAAGATCTTCAGATTAGTCAGATCAAGCTTATGCCGGAAGTAGTCATGAATAAAGGAATAGCCAGTCCTTTGGGTGACAATTAATGCCTCGCCAGGATTCTCTTCTTCATAAAATACCTTCAGGAGATCCTCTTCAATCAGGATCTCTCGCATTAAGCGGCGCACTTCCTCTTCCTCTTTTTCGATGTATTCATCCATCTCGTATGAATCCTTGATTTGAACCATTTCATCAGAAAAATTCCCTGCATCAAAAATAACCTTCAAAACACCTGCCATGTCTTTTTCCTCAGAGGCTTCTTTAAAAACAGCCTGCTCGACCAAATCTTTTTCAAGAGCACGTATCCGACCGACTGCATACGCATAGCTGAGTCTCGACGGCTTTCTCATATCCCCAAGATCTCGATGACTTCGTTTTCCAGCCTGGAGCGAAGTTCTTCTTTTAATCTGGCCTCATCAACCGCCTCTTCTCTTTCTCCTTCTTTCGTGATGATTGTCCTCTTCAGACTTTTTTTTCCGAGGATTTTTTTCTGGAAGGCTTTCTCCATAACTTCCTGGACGAGCTCTTTTTTCCGAGAAAGGATGTTGATTTTCGTCTCCAATCTGGCCTGAGTGATGAGGCGGCTCGCCTCAAGTTGACCCTGTCTCTTCGCTTCTTCTACCATCGCATCTGCCAATTCTGAAGCTTCCTTTTCGGCGTCTTCCTTAATTTTTTCCGCTTTTTTGAGACTCTCAAGACGGATTTTATCTGCCTCAGCGTTCGCGTCATCGACAATCTTGTCCAGTATCTTCTCTAAACTCATGACTTCTCAGCGTGTTAAAGACTAATCCCATTCAGCAGAAGTATCGTGATGAGCAGACCCAAGACCGCGTAGGTCTCAACCAGAGCCGCCATGATAACCGGTTTCATGAGGTCTTTAGGCTGCTTGGCCACCATGTACACACCTGAAGCGCAGACTTTTCCCTGATGGATTCCTGAAACAAGCCCGGCCATGGCCACGGGCAGGCAGGAGATGAGAATCTGCCAGCCCTGGAATACTGTTGCCGACTTCAATTCTGCTCCGACTAAACCCAGCTTGAGCATGACCAGAAAGGCACTTAAAAAGCCATAGATTCCCTGAGTCCCCGGTAGCGCCACCAGTAACAGAAGGCTTCCGAATTTTTCAGGATCTTCGCTCATGACTCCACTTGAGGCCTGCCCGGCCAATCCAACACCAATGGCTGAGCCAATCCCGCCAAACACCACGGCAAGAGCTCCTCCAAATACAGCAAGAGTGAAACCTAACTCCATTTCATCCACCTCCTTTTATTCTCATAAGACAAATCCATTCAAATGAATTCTACAAATTTGCTTTCTAACTCAAAAGGTTTGAACGGGCTCCCTCCAGATTTGAAGAATTTACTGAAAAACTCAACAAACTGAAGACGCATAGAATGAACAAAACCCCCTAAAAAGCTAATCGCTAGATTAAACAAATGGCCTCCAGCGAATATTAAAGCCGCCACCAACCAGCCCACCCAAGGGATTCCGAGTGCTGTCTGGCTGAGATTGTTCACCACCATAGCAATTACAGTGGTGGCCAGCCCCAGGGCCAACAGCCGCGAATAGGAAAGAACATCCGCTAAATAGCGGGAGATATCATACAGCCTGTACAGGCCCCCGAAAAACCGGGCAAAGGGATTGCGGCTCGGAGAAGCGAAAAAAATAATCCCGGCCGCTCCTACAAGCGTGAATATTCCCCAGATGGACCCCATCCTCCCCAGGAAGAGAACAAGAGACGGAAGCAACAGCAGCCATCCGCCCTGGACAAAAATGGATTGCAGGTAGAGCTTGTTTTTTATGCCGTTAATCAAGTTCAGTAGAGTTCCAAACCAAACTTGGATGAATCCCAGGGCCAGTGCAAGATAGAGAAAAGAAAGAGGATCTTGGAGAGGATCCATCACCATGAGTTTCCGGACCGGGAAGCCAAACCAGCCCCCGACCAGAGTCCCGAGGATTACAGTGGATACCCCAAGGAGCCCCAGTAGTATCAGGAATTGGCGCAATCCACCCTTTGGTTTTGCGAATTTTATGTAGAGGAAGCTCAAAAGGGCCACCAACAGCCCGTAGCCGGCTTCGCTGACACATAACCCGACAAACAGGAAAAAAAATGGGGCCAGAGGAAGAGTGGGATCAAAAGAGCCTCTCTGAGGCAATCCGTAGAGCTTCGTGATCAACTCGAAAGGTCTTCCGGGCTTCGGGTTTTCCAGGACAACAGGAGGGTCTTCCTCAGGAAGAGGAGCCCGAAAATAAAGCTCTATCACTTCAGAGTATGGCTCGAGTTTGGATTTGAGTTTCTCAATATCTGAAGAGCGAATCCAGCCGTCCAGGTAAAAAATCCGATCTGTTTCTCCCAGTAAACCCGATGTCAATACTTTTCCCTTCTCATTCAAAAGAATGTCATGGATGAACATGAGCCTTTCGCTATGCCCTGAAAGCCTCCGGCCTTCCTTGTCTAAATCTTCGAGTTTTTTCCTTTTTCCCTCTATCTCTTCATCGATCTTCCTCATGACATCATTGACTGTATCCTTCTCATCTGCCCTGGACAAAACAGGATCGGTCAAGTAATGCGGGGCGAAATTCAGCTCTTTAAGAATCCGCTCGACAGGCTCTTTTTCTTCCTTGTGATAAATGAGCAAAAGATGGAGCTTCCTTTTATCCCTGTTTATGACTTCATGCCAGAGAGCTTCCTCTTCAGACATCTTCAGAAAATCTTCATACTGAGACTGGAGGATGGAGCCCATAAGGATCTCAATCGAATCCGTTTGCTTTAATGACTGGAGAGGCAATGCAAAATCCGAAAGAGGTGAAACAGATTCCTTCTCCTTCTCTAAAAACCTGATTTCTGAAAGCAACTCATTTTTTTCGGCTTCCAGTTTTTCTACATC
Organism: Candidatus Aminicenantota bacterium; assembly: GCA_050116035.1. Classification (GTDB taxonomy): domain Bacteria; phylum Acidobacteriota; class Aminicenantia; order Aminicenantales; family Aminicenantaceae; genus SOIA01. The sequence goes on from JASFPJ010000013.1 coordinate 17,073, forward strand.
GTCCAGAACTGGTGAATAATCAAAACTGAGAACATCTTTCTTTTTTTCATGGTCCAGTTGGGGCTTTTGACCAAAGAGTCTTTGCACAAAGCCTTTCTCTTCCCACTGGGAAAGATAAGTCAAAGCATGAGATAAACGGTACAGGTTGTGTTCGACATCTGCCACTTCAGTGGGAGATGATTTGAGGCGCAACTCTTCGAAGTTGGCCCTCTCAACCTGGACCACCCCCTGTTCTTGAAGAGAAGAGAGGACCTCCAACTTCACGCCTGAATGAGCGATGACATGAATCCTTTGAACCTCAGCTACAGACACGGCTTATGACTCTCCCTTTTCTATAAAATGTTTGATTCTATCCGAAATTTGATTCACTGCTCCGGACATCGTTGTCTCCGCTTTCTTTATCAAAGAAACCACTTCCAGTTTTGCTTTTTCTCTGATCTCTCCTGCCTCCTTGGCAGCCTCCTGGATTATCGCGTTTCTTTTCTCTTCCGCTTTTTTTCGGGCCCTTTTTAGATGGCGTTCCTTGATTTTTTCTGCTTCCTCATGAGCATCCTGGATGATTTTTACAGCGGTCTTCTCTCTCGCTTTTTGAACGATCTTTCTGGCCTTCTCTTCAGCCTCTTTGATGCGTTGGAGCGCGCCGAAAGCATCCTTTGTTTTCATTTTATCATTCATAATATCAACCTGTTGTTGGTGTGTACTTCGTCGTCTTGCATTTAAAACCGTTATGGTGTCTTTCTACGAGGTTATTCTCGGCTATCTAACTGAATTATTAAGAATTATTATATCCAATGTATTATCCTTTTTCTAGGAAAAAATTGCCTGAATGGGATCAGAGCTCGACAGTAGACATTCATTCAGCAAAGTGGGGCATGAATATTTTGAATTATTCATAAAATAGGCCGACTTCTGTGCATAAAAACCTCTTAAGGGAAAATAATCATCTTATGTCGACATCTTTTACCCTTCGGGCGAGCAAATCTGACGACCTTTTCTTTTAGATGAATTGTCATCGCGAGCCACTGGATAATACACGTTAGCATCAAGCAAAGCGGTGTCATTGCGAGCGACCGAAGGGAATGTGGCAATCTCAACCTTTTGTTTGAAATAAAACTGCCACATTCGCTACGCTCTTCGCAACAGAGTCTACGGCAACATCAGCTCGTGAATAATCCGGGATAGATATCAAAGACAGCGAAAAGTTGGAGATATGTCTAATGTCGAGCCCTGACCCCATACAGTAATAAGGCCTGCCCCCCCGCATCAAGGGAGTATATTTGGATAGAGATAATAAGCGCGAAAGTCCAGCTTCCTCTGCCTGGCCTTTTTTTCCAGCGCCCAAAATGGAGATTTTCGATCGAACAGAGAAGACTTGAAACGGATAAACGCTCTGGCGCTCATCACATCACTGAGAAGAGAGATGTCCAATCCTTTCTCTACATGGAGAACAAACCTTAATCCCGCTGAAATGGCGGATTTCAGATTATCCACAACCAGACTTTTATCTTCAGCCTCCTTGAAAATCTGCTCGGATGTATGGATCCAGGCGCCGTTCTTGGCCAACTCCTCTAGGGAAAACTCCAGCGAGCCAAAGTGATAGTAGACCAGCCAACTTCCTCCTCTCTGACAGGCAAAAGCCAATTCATTGAGTTGGAGATTATCTCTCTCGTTCTGTCGGTTTGTCAGGTGAATATAAATTCCGTCTCTTCCCAGATCTTGAAGGCCCGAATATGAAATAGACTCGGATTCTACTTCTGCGTCTAATGGGCCATGAAGGAAATAGGCGCAGATAGCCCTTCCCTTTCTGCATGCTCTATTCACAAGCTCTAACTCTAAGGAATCTGTCCTGGCTTCATCAGAACTGTAGATGTCGGCCCCGGCCTCCGCCAGCCATTCCAGCTGGAAACGGTCGAGCTTCCCAGTATCAATCAAACGAAATCTGACTCCTCTTCGTCTGGCAACCTTGACTGTATCCAGAAGGAAGGAAAAATCATACAGGTCATCTCTAATTGTAAGGCCCTCTCCATGCTCTCCCGAGGCAAGAAGCTCAAGGTCCCGCTTTTCGGCTTCAGCGTTCATAGTAGTCTTATTCTTGTTTTCCATCACCGCCCTGTTCATTTAAGCTTGAATTCATTTCTTTCTAGAAGGAATGTCCGAGAGCCTACTCTAAGGACTATCGTAAACCCAATATATCTTTCAAGGCTAACCACGAATCTCGAAAGATATAGCACCACAAACAGGATGTCAAGTTAAGGCGCTTGAAAAAAACAGCCTTATCTTTTATCATCGGGCTGGTACTTATTGAAAATGAAAGAAAGCATCGTTCTTTTCTCCGGGGGGATTGATTCGACAACCGCGCTCTACTGGGCTCTGAACCAGTACGCAAAAATCACAGCTCTGACCTTTGACTACGGACAGCGCCACAGTATTGAAATCCAGATGGCCGAAAAACGAGTCCAGAATCTCGGAATTGCCCATAAGATGCTTGCCGTCAACCTCAAACAGATCGGTGGCTCGTCCCTCACTGACGCTCATATTCCCTTACCCCAGTACGAGAGTGTGGACAAGATCGATGAAGGTCTGCCCTTGACATACGTCCCTTTCAGAAACGGCATATTCCTGGCCATGGCCTCAGCCTGGGCAGATGTGGAAGGGATCAAAGATATCGTCTGTGGATTTCATGTCATGGATTCCCCGAACTATCCTGATACTCGAGAGTCGTTCGTGAAAGCCATGGAAGAAGCCATCAACCAGGGAACAAGTTTTTCGCCCGAACAGGACAGACTTCAGATTATCGCCCCATTCGTGAACATGAAAAAATCTGAAATCATTAAACAAGGTCTGTCTTTAGGGGCCGATTACTCGTACTCCGTGTCCTGTTATGCGGGCGCAGAATCTCCCTGCCGGAAATGCTCTGCATGCATTCTCCGTCAAAAGGCTTGGGAAGAAGTCGGAGAAACAGACCATCTCGTTCTCAGGCTGGAGAAAGAAGGAAAAATATGAGCTGGACGCTCAAAGTCAGGGACAAGTTTCAAGCCGCCCATTTTTTAAAAGATTATAAGGGGAAATGTGAAAAAACTCATGGCCACACTTTTCAGGTCGAGGTCGAGGTGGAAGTCAGCAAGCTGGATAAAACGGGAATCGGGATAGACTTTACCCTGATCAAACAACAGCTTTCCGAAATACTACCCGATCATACTCTTCTCAACGAGGTCTATGATTTCAATCCTTCGGCTGAAAATTTAGCGCGTCACTTTTTCCATGTGTTAAAAACACACTTTCCCGTGACTCAAGTGACGGTCTGGGAATCTGAAGATGCCTCAGCCACATATTCTGAAGATAACTGAAATATTCCCCTCTATTCAGGGTGAGGGTCTCAGGCAAGGGGAAGCCACCATCTTCATCCGCTTATCTGGCTGCAACCTGAAATGTTCCTTCTGCGATTCCCAGTACGCCTGGGAAGAAGGCCAACCGTATTCTGTGGCTCAAGTACTGGACGAAGTGAGAAAAACAAGGGAGAGCTTCCCAGCGGAGTGGGCCTGCGTCACGGGAGGAGAACCACTCCTACAGGACATTGATGAGTTGACCAGAGCATTGAAAAAAGAGGGTCTGAAAATTCAAGTGGAGACAAATGCCACCATCTATCGCTCCTTACCTGTTGACTGGTACTCCGTCTCTCCCAAACCGGAAAAGTACGACTGCCGGCCGGAATACTTGGAAAAAGCAAAGGAAGTGAAAATAGTCATCACAAAAAATCTGGATCTGGAGTCGATACGCCGTCTGAGGAAGTTGTTTCCAGAAAAAACCCCGCTCTTGCTCCAGCCTCAATCCAACAGGAAATGGAGCATGGACCTGGGAATGAAACTTCTCAGACAGGCTATAA
>JASFPJ010000014.1:0-20556 GCA_050116035.1 Candidatus Aminicenantota bacterium
TGAAGATAAACGGACATTAGATTTCAGAGAGGAAGACCTGATGGCCTATAAGGATGCTGCCTGGGAGATGGAGATTCCTGTAAGGCAGTGGCTGAACAAAGGAAAATATTTTGTCTACATCCGCTTACACAATTTAAGTGGGGATCAGGAGATGGAGAAGCTTCTCCGCCTTAAGATGTAGCCCTTTGTTCTCTATTAAAGTTGATTTTTCATACGGAAGAATGCAGTCATTTAGGGGGCACGATGAAATCACTTAAAAAATATTCTTTTGTTTTTATTCTGTTCTTGCTTTCCACCTTCGTCTATAGTCAACAGGCCCAAGAAGAACAACCTGTCAAAATCCCAAAGGAGATAGTGCAGATCATAGAAGCCAACCTGGAGATGCGTGAAGCGAGGTTAGACATTCCTCTTTCCTATGTGAACACACTCTATTTTCCTTATCAAAGTGACTATTTTGCCGTTTTTTTTCTGGAGCTCAAAAACAAAGATCTCGGATACGAAGCTCCGGTTTTAGAAAAAAAGAAGCGGGGGGAAAAAGTTGAGGAAGAAGAGACAATTTTATCCTGCAATGCTGATTTCTTCTTTAGGATCTATTCTTTGGGAAAAGACAGACAGGTCAAGAAGATTCACAAGGAAATCTATCTCCCCTATGCTGATCAGGCGGAATCATCTAAATACGATCCGGAAGAAGAAAGCACTTATTCATTCGGCACCTTGTTTCCCCCGGGCCATTATCTTCTTTCCGCGGCTGTGGCCAGCTTGGATTTGACCAGAATCGGTCTGATCTTCCAGGAGTTTTATCTTCCAGAACCTTCGGATTTCAAGAAAAAATTGGGGATCACCCCTTTGTTTTTTGCGAAGAGCCTGAAGAGAATGCCTGCGTCTGATTCTGTGATCAACCTGTATAAAAACTTCTTCCATTACGCGACTTTAGAAGTTGAGCCCTTCTTTGACCATGAATTCAATCTCACAGAAAAGTTGGATTTGCTGTATTTCATCATGGGCGGGACTCCGGCCGAGGACGGCACGTATAGCTTTGAGATTAGCTATATCTACAGGAAAGACGAAGAGGAAGTGGTGGAGTTCGAACCGAGAACGCTGGATATCCCTGCGCCGATCGTCAGCCAGCCTTTGCCTTTGGAGTTTGCGGATAAAAAACTGGAGCCTGGAGAATATATTCTTGAGATTAACATAAAGGATAATATCGGAAAAAAGGAAGGCATAGAAAAAATTAGTTTTTTTATTAAACAGGAGGAGGGAAATGGTTCAAATCTTAAGGAATAGATTTACCCTATCAGGCATCTTTGTTTTATTCCTTATATTATGGACAGTTCCCATAACTTCCGCTCAAGAACACATGGGAAAGGGGAGAATTTCCGGCACGGTCACTGACGAGGATGGTAATACCCTCGAGGGAGTTTTAATCGTCGTTGAAAGCTTGAAGTACAAGACAAAACTACAGGGCTATTCTGATAAAAAAGGTCGTTTTGCTGTGGCAGGGATGGGCTCGGGATTTTGGCGGATAACAGCTTCCAAAAAAGGCTACTCCAGCTCATCGGTTGACAGAGATATCAAGCAGCTTTCAAGGAATACTCCTGTGACCTTCACTCTGAAAAAGATAACAGGTTTTGCGGCTCTTCTTGCAGACGATGAATCTTTTGAGTTGTACGACAAAGGAAATCTCCTGATAAAAGAAGAGAAATATGATGAAGCTCTGGAAGTACTCGAAGAGTTCATGACAAAATACCCGGAGATTTACCAGGTCCATCTCAACATCGGGCAGTGCTACATGAAGAAAGGAGAACTAGATAGGGCTGAGGCAGAATTTAAAATGGTGCTGGATAAAACTCTGGAGATTCATGGCGATTACAAAAAAGATAAAGCCACATCCCTCCGCGCCTTTACCGGGCTTGGAGAGCTTTATATAAAGAAGGAAGATTTTGACATGGGTCAGAAATATTTCTCTCAGGCTTTAGATATTTCTCCCGAGGATGAAGTGGCCGCCTATAATGTGGGAGAGGTCTTCTTTTCTCACCAAAAAATTGACGAGGCTATCAAATATTTCGAATTGGCCATCCAGATCAAAAAAGATTGGTCAAAACCCTACTTAAAACTCGGGTATGTCAACCTGAATAAAGGCGATTTTGGCAAAGCTCACCAATATTTCACAAAGTTCGTCGAGATGGACCCTGAAAATCCTGAAGTTCCGAACGTGAAAAATATTATCGCCACCATAGAAAAGATAAAAAAATAAGAGTGCTGCCGCTCCAGAATGGCTTCACTCAGTCACTCATCCAGGATTGCCTTCGCCTTCCTCTTGTGAAGAGAATATACCCATCTTTTTATTTCTAACTTTTCCCTGTCGATTGAAGATATTTGAGCCCACTAATTTCATGGGATGGCCATTCTCCTTTCAGTGGCTCGCATCTACTCGATGAAGTTATTTGTGGGCTTCTTCCCTTTGACTTCAGGACAGGACTTACAATCAAAAAGACAAGGTGCTAAGGATTGGCAAAAGGGAGAGAAGATTCCAGAGGCTTTACGGAGCGAGAAGAAAGACTCAGGAGGGTTGAGTGGTACCGGAATAAAAAAGCCCCTCCCGAATTTTTTCGGGAGGGGCTTTGAGCGTCTTCTGGAGTTCTGTTTAGAAAGCGAACCTGATGCTCAACTTGATCGTTCTGATACCGCTGACAGAGTCGATGGCTTTATAGCCGGATTCTAATTGCACGGTTCCGGTCTGGTTGAAGCCTTCCGCATCCGGTCTCCAGCGGTAGATATCATCACGATTAACGTCAATACTGGAATAACCCAATAGATTGAGAACGTCCATGTAGAGACCAAGCCTTCCGAAGTCGCCGAATACAAATTCTTTCTCGAGCCTTAAGTCAAGGTAGTTATAGGATCTATTCTGTCTTTCGTCACGGGGTTCAATGTATACACCATAGTAGTCATAAAAAGCATCGTTAGCCGTGGCCCATGTGGAATCAGGCCTGATGTTCACGTATCTGCCCCACGGAGAACCGGTGAAGTATCTGTAGTAGGCGCTGAGATAGATGCGGTAAGGAAGCTCTGCTGTACCCATAAGCTTGATCTGGAGAGGCCTGTCAATGCCCTGTCTTCCGTCACGGTTGACGAAGTAGTTCGGACTGTCCGCAGCACCTGACCAGCCCCAGCTCTCACCGTACCAGCCACCGACGTTACCGTAGGCCTTGCTGTAGACAATAGAGCCGTTGAACTGCCAGCCGTTAGCCATGCGTTTGTTGAAGATGAACTCGAAGGCCCAGTATTTTCTCTCCAGCTCTGGAACATTGGTGAGGCGATAGAATGTCTCCGGTGAAGTGTTCGATCGGGCATAGAATGTGACATCTCGGTCCGGATAATCATCCTCTCCTGGAATAGTGGTTTCGTAAGGAATCCAGTAATTCTGGGCTGCCGGCAGGTCGTAGTGGTACCAGTATTCGTCTGTATCCGGGGCGTACCGGACATCTTCAAGGATGTTATCTTTCCATTTGTAGATGAAATTGGCCCCGACGGAGAAGTTCGTCCAGACTTCTTGCCAGACACCGAAGGTGAGCTCATTGTTGATAGGAGATTTGGTGTTGGGGTCGAGCCTCTTCTTGGCAAAATCGAAACTCATGCCCCTGTAATCCGTGGGATACACAGTGAATTCGTCTCCAATGTTGACTGCATCAGGCATCCAAATTCCCGGGTCATTCAGGAAGGGAGCGGTTGTATCAGACCAGTAGAATCTGTAAGAGCGGGGATAAAAGGGATGAAGCGTTGAGAAGTACTGGAGCATCAAGTACTCTGTGTAGCGGGAGAACGAGGCCTTTAAGGCTGTTTTTCCGTCACCAAAGACGTCAAAAGTCGCGCCGATTCTGGGAGACCAGGAGTTCCAAGTGATGATATCCTTCCACTCGGGCGTCGAGTCTTGGCCGAATGGATTGATACCGGCGGGGAAATCCTCGGGATAGTTGGTGGCCACATAGGGAACCACAACATTCTCACCGACCCAGCTAGAAACCGGATTTCCACCCGCTGCCTTGGTGACAGCCGGCTTCCATCCCCAGGAACGGTCATACCTGAGGCCGATATTCAAGGTGAGCCTTTCGCCGAAAGTGGCGGAGTTCTGGATGTAGGCACCGATTCTTCCGCCCTTATCTTTGATATGGGTATCGCCTGAATCGGGTCCGCATGTGCGGAACTGCACACGGCCATCGTTGAGTATAGTATCCCCGTTTCTGTCAGAACTGTAATAATAGTTGCCTGGATTGTCGCTATCCAGATACAACATCAAGTTGTCTGTGCGCCACCAATCCCAGTCACCGTAGGCATCCTCAAATTCCACGCCGCCCTTGATTTCGTGGTTGGCTCCGAGGAAATCGTCCTGGAAGCGAGTGAAATAGGCTCCGATCTGGAATCTCTTGCGGAGATAGGTCTCGTTGAAGCGGGCAGTGGTTATACCACCGTAGAGATCTCCATAGTCAGTGACATAAGGAAGATCCCGGGCCGCTTCCTGCATCGGAAGGGGGAACCAGCGGTGGACATAACTCCCTCTCAATTCAAAGAAGGTGTTCTGGTTGAGAACATAGTTCAGGACTCCTGTTCCGGTGTAGTCTTTTTCATGGTCCCACATTCTTGTTGCCTGGAAGATAGTTCTCGAACCAGGCTGCTCGTACATGGGGCGGTAGCGGTCCACATAGTTGAACATACCCATGAGTTTGAGGTTGGTGGTTAGCTGGTTAGTCAACTTGATGAATCCCATTTTTTCTTCGTGCTTCCAGTCATAGGTGCCATGGTTCTGACCCAATAGATCTGGCTCAAAGGGAATAAAGTTGGTCAATTGTTCTGTGTTGATATACCGGAGATTGGAGAAGAACCAGAGTTTGTCTTTGATAATAGGACCACCAATTGTGAACGAACCATCGAAGTTCAATTTGTCCACACCTGGCTTGGATACGCCCAGCGCAGAAATCTGCTCATCTGTCCACAGATGTTGGTTCATACCCTTGTTGGTGTAATAGAGGACTGCTCCGCCTGTGAAGGTGTTTCCTCCGGAGCGAGTCACGACATTGATGTACGCTCCGTCCGTGTATCCTACCGAAGCGGGATGACCGGCTGTAATCATTTCGACCTCGTCCATAACATCAAAGTTGATATTGGTCAGAGGATACATGACCACAGGGTCGTTCATGTTGACGCCGTCGAAAGCATAGGTGTTGCTTCGAACAGTACCGCCATGAACGGAAGATGTCCTTCGGTAAGTGACATCTTCAGTAATGGCACCAGGAGCCGAATTAACAATATCATACAGGTCTCTGGCCATAGGAATATTCTTCAGCAGGTCTTTGTCCATGACAACAGAGATTTTTGACTGTTCCACGTCGACGGTGGGTGATGCCGCAGTGATTGTAATTTCTTCTTCGATGGCTGCCATCTCCAAGGTAATATCCACGGTGATAACCATACCCACTCGAATGATGATCTTTTCTCTTGTGTAGGTTGAAAAACCACCTAATTCAGCTTTGAGCGTGTAGTGGCCGACTGGAAGAGCTGGGAACCTGAACGCGCCTGTGTCCGTTGTGACATAAGACCTGTTTCCCATCATTGCAGGGGAGGACACTGTGACTGAGACACCGGGGAGAGGGCTGCCTTCAGAGTCAGTAATTACGCCTTTGATCGAGCCAGTCGTGACTTGTGCGAATGAAGTCGAGGTAAGCCCTACAGCAATACATAGAATCAGTAGGGCCTTTACTAGTTTTTTACTCAATTACATTCTCCTTTTAAAATCACTTGTTATTCTCTTTAATGATTAAAGAGAAATACCCTGCCTTTTTTCCTCATCGATTTATTGATGAATCAGAAAAAAGACGCTTCCTTGCCTTTTTATTGTTTCTTTCTCTATTTTCACCCCCTTTTTTCTTAAATATTGAAATTTTGTACTGAAGGGAGTCAATATTTTCCTCCCGTATTTTTTTATTTAATTTTTAGTTTTTGTCTTGAAAAGGATTGATATTTGGCTGCTCATGCAAATCCACCCCTCTAGTACTTCTGTTTTATTCCTTTGCAATATTTATGCCAAAAAGCTGTTTTACTCTATCTGAATTGGAATCAGCATGTTACAGATTGATTGTCTTATGAATTCGTGGCCTTTGTATCCAAAAATATGGATTTAATTCAATATTTTGATTTTCAAAAGTCCAGCCATTTTTTTTTGTTCCTCGAGTGGGATAAAAAAAATTTTTTCAGGAACAAAAAATTAGAAACTCATGTCTTGAAAATTTTGTTCTTATGGTGTTGGCGAAGTACACAAAAAGCAGACAATATTTAAGCGCATGACCTGAACTGTGTTGAGGAAAGTCAGCCGGTCGGATGGATTTGATTTCACCGGACTCGTTTTTTCTTCATGCATTCCAGAGAGCGGCGATGATTTATCTCCAATGGACTCATAAGTGTCATAGTCTGTAAAATCAGCTCAAACTTCAGGATTATGAGGGGGAAGACAAAAATATGGGAAAGGCTGATTTCCCTGATAATAAGGGAAAATGATGGTGGGCGGTACTGGATTCGAACCAGTGACACCCGGCTTGTAAAACCGGTACTCTACCGCTGAGCTAACCGCCCGTTCTTTCCAACCCTTATTCTTGAAATGACTTCATTAAATTAGAGTATAGGGCCTTTTTTGTCAAGAAATACACAATTGACATAAAGATAGTCGTATGTTAAAGTTAGATTCCCTCATTTTCTCATAAGACATAATATTAGAGGTAAAAAGATGTTTGCTGTCATTGAAACTGGTGGAAAACAGTACAAAGTCCAGGAAGGCGATGTTCTTGCTGTTGAAAAACTCAAACAGGAAGAAGGCCAGAAAGTCACTTTTGACAGGGTTCTCCTCGTGGATGAGGAAGGCAAAACACTGATCGGGACGCCGCATGTCAAGAATGCTCTGGTCAAAGCAGAGATCATAGAGAATTTCAAGGATAAGAAAGTCATTGTTTTCAAGAAAAAGAGAAGAAAACAGTACAAGAAGAAGAGAGGACACCGCCAGGAACTCACCCGGATAAAGATCGAGCAGATTGTTTCCGGATTGAAGGCTGTCCCCAAGACAAAGCCGGCTGCAGATGTCAAAAAGGATGTCAAAAAACCGGCCCCCAAAGTGAAGAAAGAAGTGAGTGCACCAAAGGCCAAAGAACTGCAAGAAGAAGCTCCGAAAAAGAAAGAAAAAAAGGCTCCGGTGAAGAAAGCATCCAAGGCGCCGACCAAACTGAAAGCCGCTAAACCGGATAAGCCAACCGCAAAGGCGGCTTCGAGAAAAAAGCCAGCCGAGAAAGCCTCAACCAAAGCAAAGACAAAAACTTTAAAGAAGGAGAAATAGAATGGCGCATAAAAAATCAGGTGGAAGTGCCAAGAACGGAAGGGAAAGTCATTCCAAAAGATTGGGAGTCAAACGGTTCGCTGGGCAGTCTGTCACAGCTGGCTCCATACTTGTGCGCCAGAGAGGCACGCCGTTTAAACCTGGAATGAATGTGGGAAGAGGAAAGGATGATACTCTCTTCGCCAAAATCACGGGGACAGTCCAGTTTGAAAGAAAGAGCAAAAAGTCAAAGTATGTCTCTGTGATTCCTTCCTAGGAGGTCCAGTCTCCATTCAATATGTTTGTAGACCAGGTCAGAGTAACCCTTCGTGCAGGCAAAGGTGGCAACGGCTGTGTGAGTTTCAGGAGAGAAAGGGGGGTTCCTCGAGGCGGTCCGGATGGCGGTCGAGGAGGAGACGGGGGAAGCATATATTTGATTTCCGATGAAAACCTCCACACACTCGCCTTTTTTCGGTTTCATCCCATTAACAAAGCCCGTAAAGGAGCGCATGGAAAAGGGGCGAACCGCCAGGGGAAAAGAGGAGAGGACCTTTACCTGAGAGTTCCTGTAGGGACCATAGTTAGAGAAAAAGATAAAGAGGATGTCCTTTTTGATTTTGTCTCCCCTGACAAGAGGCGTTTGCTCGTCAAGGGAGGAAAAGGGGGGAGGGGAAACGCCTCATTTGCATCGTCGACGCATCAATCCCCCAGAGAATGGGACGAAGGCCAGTTAGGGGAAGAAAAAGAGTTTATACTTGAGCTCAAGCTCATTGCCGATGTGGGATTGGTGGGTTTTCCGAATGTGGGAAAATCCACTCTGATATCTAAAATTTCAGCGGCAAAGCCAGCCATTGCCGATTATCCTTTCACAACACTTGTTCCGAATTTGGGTGTTGTGGATATTGATGAACTCCGGAGTTTTGTCATCGCCGATATACCCGGATTGATAGAAGGGGCTCATCAAGGACACGGCTTGGGCACAAAATTCTTGAAGCATGTGGAACGGACAAAAATATTAGTTCATCTCATTGATGTATCGCCTTACACAGGGAGGGATCCCGTCCAGGATTACAAAACCGTCCTGAAAGAACTCGAGGCATTCAGCCCGCAGCTGGTCAAAAGACATCAAATCCTGGCTGCAAACAAGATTGACCTCCTCAGAGAAAAGAAGGAGGGATTAGAAGATTTGAAAGAACTAGCCCAAAAAGAGAGGCTTCCGTTTTTTGCCATCTCTGCCCTCAAGAAAGAGGGGTTAGTGAAGCTGGTGAACGAGTTAGCCAGAACCCTGGACAGTTTAAAGGAAAAACCAGAGTAAACTATGAAAAAAGAAAGAATCGGGCTTTTTGGAGGCACGTTTAATCCCATCCATTCGGGACACATTATGGCTGCGGAGATTGTTCGAAAACGGTTATCCCTGGAAAAAATTCTTTTTATCCCTTCTTACATACCTCCTCATAAGGATTCTGCAGAAATCGCTTCTCCTTCTCATCGGTTGAAAATGGTCGAACTGTCTCTTCAATCCTATCCACATTTTGTTCCGTCTTCCATTGAAGTGGATGCCGAAGAGAAATCCTATTCAATCATAACACTCGGGAAGGTCGAAAAGCTTAACCCGAATGCGCAGCTGTTCTTTATACTCGGGATAGATGCTTTTTTAGAGATCGATACATGGAAAAGTTATGAAAAACTGCTTGAGAAGTGCTTTTTTGTGGTTATCAGTCGGCCTGGATTTCGTTTAAAAGAGGCTAAGGCTGTGCTAAAGGAAATCCATAGAGAAGATATGTGCGAGCTTTCTGAATCTGAAACTGTAGATGATGATATGCTTCTTGCTTATAGAGTCTTCCTTTTGAAAATAGATGCGTTGGACATTGCTTCGACTGACATCCGGAAAAGGACCAGGAGAGGCGAATCCATCAATACAATGGTTCCAGTTGAAGTGGAAGCCTATATCAAAGAAAATAAGCTTTATCAGAGTGAGATCATGACTGGAGAAAAGCCAAAACAAATAATGACCAAGAGAAGCCTGCCCCCTGAAGTGAAGATTTCGGTCAAAGCCAGCCTGGCAAAAAAAGGGGAAGAGCTTGTTATACTGGATTTAAGAGGAATAGCATCTTTCACGGATTTTTTTATCATCCTGCATGGCAATTCTTCCCGGCAGAATAAGGCGATTTACGAGAGTGTCGAGAAAGAATTAAAGGAAAACAATGTCAAACCGTTGAGCGTTGAGGGCGGAGAGCGTGCAGAGTGGATTTTAATGGATTTTGGGAGTTTTATTGTGCATATCTTTTCCAGAGAAGCGAGAGAATACTATTCTTTGGAAAAATTATGGGGGGATGCCCCTAAGCTCACCTACTGATAATAGGGATTAGGGCTCGACATTCGACTTTTCTCATATATATGTTTATCTATTATTTCGCACAAAAAAAATTCTTCCAAGATCAATCCGTGAAAAAATGCCGAATGTCGCGCCATCGCCCCTATAAACTTACCCTTATAAAAAAAACATTGACAATTTCCTTTTGAATCATTATTGTTTATGGACAATTTTTTAAGGAGTGAGTGTGTTTAGCCGCATTGCATGAGAATAAGAGTTCTATGGCCAGGAAAAACACGGAACACAGATTTAAGGAAATTACAGGAATTCTACCTGGGGCGAATCAACCAGTTGGAAAAATGCGAAATCATCGAGACAAAAACGGCCAAGGGTTTTCCCGAAAAATTCGCCCAGAAAATCAAGATAGTCGAGGCATCTGAGCTTGAAAAACACTTTAAAAATGATTATATTATCTGCCTCTTTCATGAAGGAAAGGAAATGAGTTCTGTTGAATTAGCGCGGTTTTTAAAGAAGTTGTCTGCCAGCTCAGCTCGAGCCATCACCTTTGTCGTTGGAGGGTTTCTGGGGTTGGAGGAGAGGATTTTAAAAAAAGCAGATATGCTTCTTTCTCTTTCTCAGATGACTTTCTCCCATGAATTGAGCCGCGTCATGCTCCTGGAGCAGATATATCGCTCCTTAATGATCATTAAAGGAAGACAATATGCTAAATAGGGGGGTATTTTGAATAAAGTAGAGAGAGAAAAATATAAAAAAATGCTATTGGAGAAGAAGGAAGAGATTGTTGCCAAGTTGAGCGAGGTCTACAACGAAAGTAAAGAAGTCGAGTCAGGGATTGCCCAGGATATAGTCGATAAAGCAGAAAGTTCTTACACCAAAGAGTTCCTGCTGAGCCTATCCAATGCGGAGCGTGAGCAGTTGTTCCTGATTGATGACGCCTTGAAGAGGCTTGAAAAGAATGAGTACGGAATCTGCCAGATGTGCCAGAAGACTATCAGTAAAAAAAGGCTGAGTGCTGTTCCCTGGGCTCCTCACTGCATCGAGTGTCAGGAAAAAGCAGAAGAAGAGTCTTGATATCTTTTCCCCGGAATAAAGTATTCTCAATTGCTAAATTAGCCGAGCTAATTTTCTTTCCTTCCTTTTGTGAGCTGTGCTCTTCCCTGCTTGAGTTTCCAGAGGAGAGAGTCATCTGCCGGTCCTGCTGGGAAAGAATGATTCCCTATTCCTCATCTTATTGCCTCTGCTGTGGACGGTTTTTCGATGGAAACGCCGAGCCTCATCTCTGTCAGGATTGTTTGGAGAAAAGACCTCACTTCACGTGCCATCGTTCCTATGGCAGATATATGGGGAAATTGAAGGATGCGATTCTTTTGTACAAGTACCGCCGTTTTCAAGTTCTGGGGAAAGATTTTGCCCGTCTCATTTTCCAAAGACTGGGAAAAGAAGAGAATATCTGGTGGAATGCGGATTTCATCATACCTGTGCCTCTACACTCCAAAAGGAAAAAAAAGCGAGGTTTCAATCAGGCTCAGGTTATTGCCGCAGGATTGGCCGGGATCAAGGGGATAAAGCTTGAGGAGGACGCACTGGTCAAGGTTAAAAATGTGCTCCCTCAAACTTTCCTCGAGACAGAAGAGAGGGAACAAAATGTTGCAGGAGCCTTTCGTGTGGTTGATGAAGAAAAAATAAAAGGGAAAATTGTCATTCTTGTGGATGATGTCTACACGACTGGATCCACTGTCAGAGAATGCAGCTTAATTTTGAAAGAGGCGGGGGCCAAAGAAGTGAGAGTTCTGACATTGGCACAAGCCTGAAATCTCTCCCGTTTCAGATAAAAAAAAGCGCCCCGATCAAAAGACCGTGGGCGCTCGCGATGGGTATTGGTATGAGTAAATGTTTTACTTCTGATTCTTTGATGCGCTTTTTGGCTTGAGGATTTTCACCTTCTTGGGCTTCAATTCCGCCTTCTTGGGCAGAGTAACTTTCAGGATTCCATTTTCGCTTTCTGCTTTAATTTTATCCTGGTCGATATTCCGAGGAAGAGTGAATGACCTGTAGAATGAGCCGTATGATCGCTCGATTCTGTGATAATTCTCTTCTTTAGTTTCCTTTTCGAACTTTCTGTCACCCTTGAGAGTGAGTGTACTATCCTCGATTTTGAGCTCAATATCGTTCTCATCAATGCCCGGAAGTTCAGCTTTCAGAATTATCGCGTTTTCTTTTTCATAGATGTCAACCGAAGGATTCCACGTGCTGGAAACCAAGTCCTTCTCATCTCCTCGAGAGGTGTACGCTTCCTCAAAAAGCCGATTCATTCGTTCTCTTAAGGTTGTCAGATCCCTGAAAGGATCCCATCTGATTATATTCATCTTTACCTCCTTAATATCTGAAATATCTTAGTGCTTATATAATATAATATCTTAGTACTTAATTGTCAAGTATTTTATAAAAATTTCTTCATATTATTGTTAGGTAGAGTTAAACAGTTAAATGGAGACGTTCCCCAGGGGAACACCTATTGCATTAAGAAAAGGGACAGTCCCTCTTTTATTGAAGTAATGACTAAAAGGAACAATCCCCCTCCAAGAGGTGTCCCCTGGGGGATGTTACCTATCGCTTAGTTTTTGGACATTAATCCACCTGTAGGATGAGATTGTATGGAGGAAGTACTACCTCATTCTTATCTTATGACGGGGCTTTGGGAATCAATACGATGAGATTAAGTATCCTCTTGGGAACTTCCTATTGTTATTCCCCTAGTGAATCACTCTGATCCCTGGATAAGGACTGTGGCTTCGCCTTTTAATTTTCTGTTTTTCAGGCTGTTAACCAATTCTCCGACTGTACCCCTGATGAACTCCTCATGAATCTTTGTCAGTTCTCTGGCCACAACGACTGGTCTGTTGCCTAAAGTTTCCAGGGCAGTTTCGAGAAAAGAAAGAAGCCTTCGGGTGGGAAGATAGAACACAAGTGTTGATTTTTCGTTTTTCAAGGAGGAGAGAAGCTTTTTTGTGGCCACTTTCTTTGGGGAAGGAAATCCCAGAAAGAGAAATCTATGAGTCGGAAGCCCTGAGGCAGAAAGGGCGGCTGTCAAGGCTGAGGCGCCGGGAATGGGGATAATTTGTATTCCCCGGCTGATGGCTTCCCTGATAAGCGGATAACCGGGATCAGAGATACCAGGCGTCCCGGAGTCAGTGACCAGAGCCACATCCTTTCCCTTTTTGAGTTGATTGATGATTTGTGGTGTTTTCTGACTTTCCCTGGGATGATAATAGCTTATGAGGGCTTTTTTGATGTTGTATCTCGTCAGGAGCTTTCTTGTTTGGCGTGTATCCTCGCAGGCGATGAGAGATACATCTTCGAGGATTCTCAGGGCGCGGAATGTCAGGTCTTCGAGATTCCCTATAGGAGTGGCCACCACATAAAGGATCCCCCAAGGCTTATTCCCAGAATCTTCCCCCTGCATGACTTATCTGTCCCAATCATACGGATAGAGAAAGTCATGGCCAACCGTTCGGGAGGATATTTTGGGTATGGGAGGGAGTTTTCTCTTGAATTCAGAATTTTTGATCAGCCGGATGATTTTTTCAACCGATTCTTTCTTGAATCCTTGGGCGATGATCTCTTTTTTGGGTATCCTCTTGTCCACCCATTGAAAGAGGATTTTATCGATTTCGTCGTATGTGAGGCCGAGTTCCTTTTCGTCCGTCTGACCACTCCATAGACCGGCTGAGGGTGTTTTTTTCGTGATTTTATCGGGCACTCCCAGGTATTGTGCCAGCTGCCTGATCTGTGTTTTGTACAGGTCTCCTAAAGGATTAATCGCACAGGCCATGTCTCCGTGGATGGTTCCGTAACCCAGAAGCAGCTCTGTTTTGTTGCTCGTTCCCAAAATCAAGGCTTTTTCCCGGGAAGAAAAATCATAAAGGATGGACATCCTTTCCCTGGCCATCTTGTTGCCTTTTTCAATCCGGCTTTGTGTCGGATGTTTAGTAAAATACGCATCGACCATGGGAGAGATGTCTATTGTCCTCGATTTTAAACCCAGGTGCTGAGCGATTTCCTGGGCATCCTTCACATCCTTGCTGAAGGATTTTCCATAAGGCAAGATGAGGCCAATGACATTGCTGGGCTTCAATGCCTTTGCGGCGAGAAAAGCGCCAACAGTGGAATCGAGCCCCCCGGATAGACCCAGGATTCCTTTTTTATAGTTGAATTTATACAGTTCATCCCTGATGAACGCAGTGAGAATTTTTTCGACAAAAGGCTCGTTAATCTTCATATTTTCTGACAATCCTTTTGAGGGCTTCGAGTATGATTTCAGGCTTGTCATCCCTTTTATAAGGCCATTTTTTTCGGCTTTCGCGGACTTCGTCCAGGTTGATTTCGGAAAAAAGGAAATCCTGGTCGACATAAGCGGCCCGGGCAACCATCTCTCCTGCCGGATTGTATATGAATGATCCGCCCGCAAAGTGTTTTCCGTCTTCAAACCCGACTCTATTGCAGTAAATCAGGAACACCGTAGAGAAGCGGGAAATTGTTTCTCCCATAATCTCCCACATGCGGCTTGTTTCGTACGCCTCCTCTTTTGCGGTTCCTCGCCCTGGCGCCGCACTGATCACGATAATGATTTCCGCTCCACCTGCGAAAAGCAGGTAGCTGGCTCCATAGCTGAGGAAGTCTCTGCAAATCATCATTCCTGTCTTTCCAAACGGGGAGGGAAAGATGTGGAAGTTTTTGCCCTGTGCATAAAATCTCGCTTCATCGAACATCCCGAATGTGGGAAGAAAGACTTTTCTGTGGATATGGAGAATTTTCCCTTTGGATAAAAAAGCGGCGGAGTTATAAAAAAGTCCTTTTTCCATTTCTTCCACGAATCCAACGACAAGGGATATCTCACGGCTCGCCGCTTTGAGCTCCTTGAAAATCGGGTTTTTGCCGGGCGTAAGAGACACCTCATCAACCATATCCATAAGAGTGTAACCGGTAAGGCTGAGTTCAGGAAAGATCAGAAGGTCAGCCTTTTTCTTTTTGGCTTTTTCGATAGACTGGAAATGAAGGTCAAGGTTTTTTCTCAAATTTCCCAAATGGGGAGAGATTTGAGCCAGGGCGACTTTCATCGAGGAAAAGTTACCACAATTTCACTGGCTTTTCAAACAGCATTAAGGGGACGTTCTCAAAGCTCCCAAGTTCTATCTTGTCCTGTTGGTCTCTTATATGTTATCTGGACTAAAGGTATCCCCACTGGAACGTCCCCAAAGACTATAAACATAGATAGTCAGATAAAACAAGAGAGAGTTGTCTGCCGGTGACAGGTGGGTACTGAGAATTTTTTTTAGTTCAATTCTTGTAATTTTTTTTGCATTGTGATTTTATTTTAATGATAATATTACCTATTCCCAAATGGAACACATCGGATATTACCTCAGAGACATTCATTTCAAAAAAAAGAACGGGTGTCTTGTCTATAAACAGAAAGGACTCCAGAAATACCTCTTCTTCCAGAAGGGAATATTAGTCATGGTCAAAACCACCCAGCCTCTGGAGCTTCTCGGAGAGATATTGCTTAAACTGGGGAAGATTTCTGTTGAAACCTTCAGCACAATCGACCAGTACATCGACCCGACTCAGAGCATCGGAAAAACACTGATCAAAGAAGGCCTTCTCACCAAGAAAGATTTGAATGATGGCCTGATGTTCCAGATGAGAGAAGTCACCTTGAACATTTTTCCGCTTTTTGGCGGAAAATACGAGTTTCAAGTGAGGAATGATCTCAGCAAGAAAAGATTCGAATACAAAATGGATGTCCCTGACTTGATCGAGGAAGGCATCAGGCGGATGGACTACAATCCTGAATTGGAAAAGTATTTGAAGACGAAAATTCCATTTTACAAGAAAACTGATAGTTTGGGCCGCTTGACAACAGAAGAAAAGGAGTTGTTACGCACAATTGATGGGAATACTTCGGCTGTAAAGCTTTTTCATTCGTTAGGCTTTTCTCCAGAGTACTACTGGAAAAGCCTTTATCTCTTTTATTGTTTGGAACTCGTCGATGTCAAAGAGGCTAAAATCGAGGGAGAAGTTCCATCAAAGGAAAAAAAGCCGACAAAACCTGTCCCCCCGAAAAAGAAGAAAGCCAAAAAGGTTTCTGAGCCGGCCAAGGTGATTGAGAAAAAAGAGAAAGTCCTGGAAGAAGAGAAAGAAGAAAAGGTGACCGTTGAAGAGGAAAAAAAGGAGCCAGAGGTTCTTGATGATGAGACAAAGAAGAAGATCGCTGATCTGGAAAAATTAAGCCAACAAATCGAGTCCATGAATTATTATCAAATTTTAAATATTACCAGAGATGCCTCTCATAAAGAGATAAAAAACTCCTACTTTGAAATGGCGCGCAAGTATCATCCAGACCGTTTCGATCGAGAGCTTCCCCAAGACTCAAGAGATTTGATTGAAGAAGTGTTTGGGCATATCACCAGAGCTTTCCAGACTCTCAACAATGAGAAGGAAAAGCAGGATTATGATGCCAAGTTGGATGAACCGGAGGAGGTGGATCGGAAGACGTTGGAACAGAAAGCCGATGGTAAATTCCGGCAGGGAAAAGGCCTGTACAATCGGGGAAAATATGAGGAAGCTTTGGTTTATTTTGAGGAAGCGATTCGGATAAAGAGCAATAAATCGAATTATTTCTTGTTTCTCGCAAAAACTGAGTCTGAAGTTCCCTCCTTTAACGAGAAAGCAGAAGAGGACTTCCACAAGGCCATTGAAATAGAGCCCTGGAATGCGGAACTCTTTGTTGCTTTGGGCGAATTTTATAACAAGGAGGGACTTTCTGTTAAAGCAAAGAAACAATTCAAAAAAGCTCTGGATATAGACCCCGAACATGAGATGGCTCGAAAAGCTTTGGGTTTAATAGAAACTCCCAAAAAGAAAAAAGGATTGAAGGGAGTGCTCTCCTTAAAGAAGAAGAAAAAGAAAAAAACCTAACCTTTCCCAACAAGCTTTGAGAATTCTTTTTCCCCGAGTGTTGGAATTCCCAGTTTTTGAGCCTTTTCGAGCTTCGAGCCAGGAGATTCGCCCACCACTACATAAGTCGTTTGACGACTGACTGTGGAAGTCACAGCCCCTCCCAGGTGTTCGATGGCGTCTGCCGCTTCCTCTCTTGTCAAATCAGAGAGCTTGCCCGTGAGAACAAAAGTCTGTCCAGCCAGGGGCTGTTCACGCGGTCTTGCTTTTTTTGGAGATGAGAATCTTAAGCCCGCTTGCTTTAGCTTATTCAAGAGTTCGACGTTTTCAGGTTGCCTAAAGAAGAAAACCACGCTCTCAGCCACTTTAGGCCCAACGTCTTCAACTCGAACAAGTTCTTCCGAAGTTGCTTTGGAAATAATCGTTAGGTCTTTGAAATAGGAAGCTAAGGCTTGGGCAGTCCGTTCTCCCACGAATCTTATTCCGAGAGCGAAAATCAGCCGGGGCAGGTCTATCTTTTTTGATTCTTGGATTTCGTTCAACAGATTTTGAGAGCTTTTCGAGCCCATCCTTTCTAGTGTTTCCAGGTCTTCGAGCTTCAATGAGTAGAGGCCGGGGAGAGCCTTTACGAGGTTCTTTTCCAGGAGTTGGTCGACCAAAGCCTCTCCCAAGCCTTCGATGTTCATGGCCCGGCGTGAGGCGAAATGCAGAAGAGATTCTCTCAGTTTGGCCGGGCAGGAGGGATTCTCACAGCGAGAAATCGCCTCGCCTTCCGGTCTGAAGATTGATGATTGACAGACAGGACATTTTGATGGAAAAACAAACGGGATTTCTTTTCCCGTGCGTCTCTCTTTCATCACGGAAACGACCTTAGGGATAACATCTCCGCTTCGTTCGATGAGAACGTAATCTCCTTTTCTTATGTCTTTTCTTTTAATTTCATCTTCGTTATGAAGAGTCGAACGGCTGATTGTGATTCCAGAGAGTTTCACGGGTTCAAGTATGGCGACGGGAGTGAGGGCCCCTGTCCTTCCGACCTGAATCTTGATATCTTTAATCTGTGTCGTGGCCTGTCTGGCTGGAAATTTGAATGAGATAGACCATCTGGGAAACTTGGCCGTACTTCCAAGACTGCTTTGTTGTCTGGTGGAGTCGACCTTGACCACGACACCGTCGACATCATAATCCATGTTGTCTCTCTTTTCACTCCATTCTTTCCAGAAGGAGAGAACTTCTTTGAGAGAGGAACAGTGTCTGGAGTGGGGATTGATTTTAAAGCCCAGTTCTTTAAGTTTCTGAAGGCTTTGCCATTGACTTTTCGGCTCTATCCCTTCTGTGTAGATAGAGTAGAGGAACACATCCAGATGTCTCGAAGCGACTTCTTTTGGATCGAGGAGCCGGAGAGAACCGGCCGCCGCGTTCCTGGGATTGGCAAAGAGCGGTTCCTCTTTTTGGGAACGGTCTTTGTTTATTTTCTGGAAGGATTGAAAAGGAAGAAAAACTTCTCCCCTGACTTCTACATCATGGTTTTCCTTGATCAGGAGTGGTAGACTCTTGATCGTTTTGACGTTGAGGGTTACATCATCCCCTCTGAATCCGTCTCCCCGTGTCACAGCCTGAGAAAAGTGGCCATCGCGATAAATAACAGATATGCCTAAACCATCTATCTTGAGTTCAGTCACGTATTCGATTTTTTCATCGGGAATGATTTTCTTTATTCTGTCTTCAAAGTCCTTCAGCTCTTCAAAGCTGTAGCAGTTATCCAGGCTGAGCATGGGCGTGCGGTGTTCTACAGAGGCGAATCCAGAGATTGGCTGCTCACCAACTCTTTGCGTGGGAGATTCAGGCGTGACCAATTCGGGAAACCGTTTTTCGAGTTCCTCAAGCTCTTTCACGAGCTTATCGAATTCGAAATCGGAGATTTGAGGGTCGTTGTCGACGTAATATTTTTTTTCGTGATAGGTGATTTCTTTTCTTAATTTTTCAATCTTTTGTTCCGCTTGCTTGAAGGAAAGAGGTTTGCTGCTCATGTTACACTGAATGAGGTTCTAAGAAAAAGGATAAAAAAGGGGACAGGCCCATTTTTTCAGGGACTGTCCCTTTCAGTCCTTTTGTTAAGGAAGATAGGGGCTGTCCCTTTTCTCGAAAAAAAAGAGGCCTGTCCCCTTTTTCTTCATGGCTCCCTTTGAGGGTCGCTTCTTCCATTCCAGTGAATTTCACGCACTTTATCTGGAGGAGAACCGGCTGGCCTATCTCCAGAGTGAGTCTATGAGGATAATATAACAGGAACGGGAAAAGTTCAATTGACAATTCATGGTTGAAAATCAGGAGTAATCAATGGGGATAAGTCTTGATTTTCTGCTGTCAGGAAGGATTGGGTTCTGGCTTTAAGGAAGGGCTTCTTTCGAATCCAGGCGGAGCTCAGTGAATCCTATCTGACACCGAGTCTACGCTTGGATTCGTCGATGAGTTTATTGAATTTATCTAACGCGGCTTTCTGCTTGGCCAAGAGTCCTTCAATTTCTTTTTGCAAGGCTTCGATATCCTGCTCCATGATTCTCATCATTCTTTTGTCTACATCGGATAGCTCATCATCTTCTTTATCCCCGAATCTCGTGTTATACTCCTTGGTTTGTTCCTCGAGCTCTTTATTCTTTTTCTGGATGTCTCTGACTGTCTCGTTGTATTTGAGGTCTTTATTGAAAGTGAAGAATAAGGATTCAGCGAGCTGCATGGCTTTTTGCGAGTTGGGAGGAGAGAGAAAACTGGCATCGAGCAAATATTTGATGGCTTCTGGAGAGACAGATGAGTCTCTCTCGGATTTGCCAGCGAGTATGATTCCGATGTTGAATGCCACATCACCGGTTTTTTGTTGGGCATAAGCCTGTTTATAGTATCTCAGAGCGTCATCTTTTTTCCCGTTTCTATGAAGGGTTTTGGCATACAAGTAGACACTGGGATAATCTTTTAAAGCCGTGGCCGTGATCTTGAAGGCTTTTTCAGCATCTTTATAGAATTTATAATCATAAAGAGTTTTTCCGACTTTCTTCAAAGCCGCTGCAATTTGAGGGTCTTTTAACATGTTATAGGAATTTATATAAGATTCTAAAGCTCCTCTTGGGTCTCTTCCCTTATCCAAGGCTGTTCCGTGAGTGAAATAGGCGGCCCCCATGAACTGATCCCATTGTGCGGGGGAAGCGCCGGAACCCTCTTTATCTCTATTGGATTTAGCGAGTTGGATGATTTGCTGAGAATAACTTTTAGCCTTTTCTAGATTCTGACCGCGTTGGCTATAGATAGTGGCGATGTTCATTAAGACTCTGCAGTGCGTGAAATTATCCAGCCCACTAAAAGTCAACGCTTTTTCTCCGTATTCGACGAGCTCTTCGGCAGTTTTCCCCGGGTAGGGATACACACATAATTCAGCATACGCATATTTTTCATACTGGTTTCCTTTTCCTTGGTTTGCTTTTAACCATTGCTTGAGGAGTTTGGCTTTCTGAGCGGGATTCTGCTCCGACATCGCTTGGATGTAATCTTGATCTGGATCACCGGTTTGAGCGGATAAAGTGACAAAAGTAAAAAGAATAAGCGTCAATGTTGTCAAAGCTGTTTTTCTCATTTTTTTACCTCGCTGAAGAGATGCATGATAGCTTTCGTTGGTTAAAATGTCAATTGGTCTGGTTTCGGGCACTCTTAAACGTGCATCCAACTCATATATTAGCAAAATCTGTGCCAAATTGGAAGAATTTGTGGTCAAAGAAGACGGGGGCAAAGACGGGGTCAGAGCTCGACACTAGACATTTGAACATCACCATCCAATCATTTGGAGAAGCCTATCGCCCTTTAATTTTGACATTCAATCGGGATCAGGAATTGTGCCGGGGAACTCGGAAAGACAAAGATAGAT
>JASFPJ010000015.1:0-20413 GCA_050116035.1 Candidatus Aminicenantota bacterium
ATTGGCCAGCAGGATCCATCTGGAAAACTCTTTGGAAAGAAGGATCACGATACTCGAGACTGTGGCTCCAAGGACCTTTCGAATACCGATCTCTTTAGTTTTCTTTTCAGCCGTAAAAGAAGCGAGTCCGAAAATTCCCAGACAGGAGACAAAAATAGCAACGAACGCAAAGTAACCGAAGATTCTCCCTAATTTTAGTTCGGCCTGGTAGAGGTTCCCGACTCCTTGATCGAGGAAACTGTATTCGTAGGGGTAATCAGGCGCGTAGCTCTCTGATGTCTCTTTAATATATCTGAGGGTATCCGGAATATTACCGGGCTTTATCTTGATGAATACATATTTCAGCCAGCGGAAATTGCGCGGATTTATGATGAACACATGAGGCATGATCTCCCTGTGCATGGGAACATGATGGTAATTTTTAACGACGCCGATAATGGTTCCATCATTTCCCCAGAATTTGAGCCGCTGTCCGACCGGGTGTTCCATCCCCATGTATCTGGCAGCTTCTTCATTGACGACATAATTATTTATATCGGCCAAAGTCTCCTTTCTAAAACTGCGGCCATCCACGATTTCCATCTCGAATGTCTCGATATAATCGAAATGCGAAATAGAGTATCTCACATTGGGTGTTAACTCTGGGTCTTTTCCCTCCCATACCACTCCGCTGGTCTTATAGTCTTCCTCGTAGGGGACCTCCTGTCCTGCCGTGACATTTAAAATGTTGGAATTTTGAAGCAGTTTGCTTTTATAGCTTCCAAACCGATTCAAAAGAGATGGATTAATACGCGTTTTGATCACAAAGTCTGTCTTGATGCCCAGAGGCCTTTTCTGTATATAGCTCAATTGCTTAAAAACCACTGCCGTGCAGGCAATAAGCAAGACGGAAATGGCGAACTGACCGACCACTGACACCAGGCGAAACGATGAACGTTTGGACTTCAAACCCAGAGAAGCCTTCAGAGTTTCTACAGGCCGGCTGGATGAGAGGAAGAAGGCCGGATAGACTCCTGAAATCAATCCCACAGCAAAGATCAGTGCGAATAGGAAAAAATACATCGAATGACTGTGAAGAAGAGAAAACGTGAGCTGTTTGGAGGTGAGTTCGTTTATGAGCGGAAGGCCAATCTTGACCAAGATGAGAGAAAAAGCAAGCCCCAAAGCAGACATGAAAATGGATTCTCCTAAGAACTGTTGGATGAGCTCGAGCCGTTTGGCTCCCATAACCTTCCTTAATCCGACTTCTCTGGCTCGATTGGATGAGCTGGCTGTTGCCAGATTCATGTAATTGACACAGGCGATGAGCAGGATAAAGACAGCAATCATGGAAAATATGTAGACATAGGTCCGGCGCCCAAAATTCAGGTGAACTTGAGTCAACGGCAAAAGATCGGTTTTTAATTTTCCGGCCTGCTGGTAGGGGCTGTATTTTTTTAACGCTCCGGCAATCTTCCCCTTCAGGTCAGATAAGGAAGCATTTTTGTCGAGGAGCACATAAGAAGGATCGCTCCAGTTCCAGTTGTTTTCCATTCTGTTGGGCAAAAGCGCAATAAAATCCAGCTGAATATGAGAATTGGAAGGAATGTTTATAACACCCGAGACGACCAAGTCAGCCCTGTTGTTTAAGGTCAAGACTTTTCCCAGGGGATTACTGTGACCGAAATACTTGGTGGCTATTTTCTCGTTGATGACGATTGAGTTAGGATTCTGCAAAGCTGTTTCAGGGCGGCCGTGTTCAAACGGAAAAGAGAACATGGAAAAAAAGGAGGAGTCGACGAGATTCACATTATTCTCGTAAAACTTGATGGGTAGGCCTTCCTCCGGTTGGTATTTGAACGAACATGTCCGCTGATTGCTGAGTTCGTATATCCGGGTGTAATGGATGATCTCAGGAAACTCATCCGCCAGGCGAGGGGCCAACGCATAGGGGACATTGGGATCCACTACATCGTTAGGATGGATGATTGTCAGCAGGTACATGTCATCCTTTTTTGTATGGAATTTGTCAAAACTCAGCTCATCCTGAATCCAGAGCGTGATCAATATGAAACAGGCCATACCCACGGCTAATCCGAGGGTATTAATACTGGCAAAAAGCTTTTTTCTCATTATGTTCCTAAAAGCGATCTTAAAGTAGTTTTTCAGCATGCTCATCCTCGCTTCTTTATATTAATAGGTAGAAATTGAACGAAACAGAAGTACAGAGTGATAATTGAATACATGAGAACCTTCATAATGTATATACTGGAATATCCAAAAAAGGTTTACCTTTAACAGAAAATCAGGAATACATCGGACGCACCCAAAGCATTCGGGTATTCACATGAATATAGAGCGACATAATGCTGGATTAATTTATTTTGGTTTTGTATTTCTCCACAGCTTTTAAAGCTTCTGGTGTGCCGATCCGTTTTAGAGCTTCAGCCGCCCACATCCGGACTTCTTCGTCTGCATCTTTCAGGGCCACTATCAGTGGTTTTACAGCTCTGTCTGATGGTATTTTTTCCAATGCCCAGGCAGCCGCACGGCGTTTCTTTGTATTTTTCTCCTTAAGCGCCCGAATGAGCGGCTTAAACGCTTTTTCGGACTGAATCTTCCCCAGAGCCATGGCGGCCATCCAACCAGTATCCTCTTCCTTAAGAGCCTGTATCAGGGGATTAACCGCTGTTTCGGATTTTATCTCCCCCAGAATCCAAGCGGCCTCCTCCCGGACATAGCTTTTCTTATTTTTCAATAGTCCAGTCAGCGGCTCGATAACATTCGCGGAGCTGATCCTGGCCAGGGCGACAGCCGCCTCATTCCGCACCATCCAGTCACTGTCTTTTAATACTTCAGTCAGCTCTTCCACAGCCCTTTCAGGCTGAACCACACTCAAAATCCGGACCGCCTCCCAACGGACAACATTATCATCATCTTTGAGAAGCGGGATAAGATGTTCGAACATGGATTCGCCGATTTTCACCAGCGCTTTAACAGAGTCCTCACGAGCCCCCCAGTCTTCCTCTCTCAGAGCCATGATTAAGAATTCAGCCTTTTTTTCCGGCCGCAATCTTATGAGATGGGGATAAGTCAGTCTCCGGATGTAACCATCCTTATCTTTCAACGCTTTCATAAGACCAGCAACCGCTTCATCCGTCCCAATATTCCCGAGTCCAGAGACCGCTCCCATCCGCATTTGAACATTCTCTTCATCTAAGGCTTTGATGAGAGACGGGACCGCTTTTTCAGATTGAATAGCACCCAGAGCATACGCTGCCCCGAATCGAGGTGGAGGGTTTGATTCCTTATCTTCCAGAACCTGAATCAGCGGCTCAACCGCTTTTTCGGGTTTGATCCTCCTCAAGGCCATCGCCGCCTCATACCGGCCGTAATCATGCAATGTTCTATCCTGCACCATCTCAATCAAGAGTTCAATCGCTCTCTCTGTTCCCACTTCCCCCAGCGCCCAGGCAATCCTTCTCTGGTGCCATTCAATCCTGTAGGGAGACCATCCGCTCGTTTCCTTATTCCTCAACATCCTTTTAAGGGGCTCAATGACCGGGTTTCCTATCTCTTTTAAATCTTTGCTCACGCTTCCCCATCCTCCATAACGTAAACTCCATAGTTTATTTATGAGCTGATCGATCTTTTCCTGCTCGCTCGATTGACTGTCCCGGGCACATCCATAGATGCACCCCATTACGAGTAGAATAATTCCAGTAATCATCCTGATTTTATTCTTCATTTCCGCCCCCTTCCGCAGAGATATTCTCTCTTGTGAAATGTTCTGTGAGCGCTTTATACAGGTTTCCCTCGAATACTTTTTCGATCTCTTCTAAGCTTCTCAACCCGAATATGAGCGAGACGGCTAGGGGATCAGCTCTGTAACCAGTATGGCCTTCATAAAAACCATAGCGCATGATGTAAAATGGCACCATCTCCCCTGTATGAATATGGCTGAGCATTTTTTGAAAATCTGTCATCTGTTCATCACTCAAGTTTGAGTATCGTTCTTGTAAAACGGCTTGTTCATCCTTATCGAGTTCAACAGAAAACTCAAGATGATACATCCCCTGGATTTCATCATTGAATATGGAATACTGCCATCCCCGTCCGCCAGCAGTTATAAGACGCACTTTTCTTTGGTTATACAGAAAATAATCGATGCTGCCTATGGATCGACCGGCACTTCGACTCGTGTAGCCAACCCATCGGGCGAGATTCCAGACATGAAACAGGGGTTTGGCCATTTGAGGATGAATCAATCCTAATTTCTTGACTAGCCGATTATCTCCTTTCAGGACAGAAATGATATCTTCCTCTTGGCCCATAAAACCCGCGCCGGATGAACCTCCGGGCCGGCCGCTATCTGTAATTTCTGCGATGGAACGGCCTGTGATCCATCGTGTGTGATCCAGTTCTAACTCTGAATGCAATCCTATCCTGGCCAATGTCGGAAAATCCTTGGCGTCGACTTCAAGTATGCGGATTTTGTCCCAATCGCTTTCCCTGTAACCGAGAGATTCACCTTTTTCAACGGTCACGGGTATGAGCGTCCATTTATTGTCTTGAGTGTGCGCCACCAGGACCTCTGTCCCGCCTTTCGTCGTGTAGGGAGAAGGGAGTTCCGGGCATTGGTCAAATGTATGAGGAAAAAACTTCAAGTATTCTTTTGTTTGGGGATGAGGTTTGATCGGCGTCTCTTGCGATGCTATAGAAGCCATAGCGGAAATGGCAATGAGTAGAACTACCCGCCGCCACAAACCTTTAATCCTACAGTTTTTCATTGCATATCTACATCTGAGTTCTTAAATATATTATTAGCGCAACGCCATTGAAACACAACTTAAACAATCCTGAAAAATGATTAAGGATCCTGATCCTTT
Source organism: Candidatus Aminicenantota bacterium (assembly GCA_050116035.1). Taxonomy (GTDB): domain Bacteria; phylum Acidobacteriota; class Aminicenantia; order Aminicenantales; family Aminicenantaceae; genus SOIA01. The sequence continues at coordinate 4,869 of JASFPJ010000015.1, forward strand.
TTGAGAGGATAATTAAAATGAAATAAACGCAATTTCATTCAGATGAGCGAAATGGAAGAATTCAGCGTCAGATTCTTGCCAGGTAACCTATCCCCTGATATCGGTCCAGATGTTATGTTAAAATTTTTGTGGACAGAACGTAAGAAGGCCAGCCAATTTCTCTACTCCTAATGGAAATCACGGATAATGATCAATTTCACGTTGTTGTGTTCAATGCAGCCGTCCGTCCTTTTTATCTTCGCCCCAGGTTGGCAATTTGAATTGCTTGGGCTTAGATTTTATAACTTCTTTAAGCCATTCCGAAGGATAGCCGACACCGCGCGGGCGTCCTCTATCATCCTTGACATAGCCGTCGTTGTATTTTGTCAGAAGGTATTCTCCCAATTCGATCCAGCGTTTGACCGCCTGCTCCCCCTGCATGACCGAATAATCAGTCAAGTATTGGACCATGAGCTCTGGATCTGTTTTGTCTAACTCGAGCGCTATTTTCTCGATCGCCGGTTGAAGGGAGATAAACTGGCCTTCCAGGGCGGCCTGGACCTTCTGGATGTCTTTGACCATGTAGGAATATTTCAGGTTGGCGATGTTGGCCACAAAATTAAACACCCACCAGGCCGAATCCCATGAAAATTTTTGGAGGTCGCCGACAGTGAATGGTTTGGGTAAAGCCTGAATGCAGCAGTAGAGAGGAATATAACAGGTCGTGTACGTGTCGTCCACGCCGTACCAGTAGACACCGCCTATGGCATGAGGAAGCCATCCCCGGGACTGGGAAATGAAAGAAAACCCAGTCTGTTGCGTGGATATGGGACGCTCCCAACTGTATTTGACGCCGTCCACTTCCCATGTGAGATCTCGGCAGCGCACCGGGCATCCGAATGGCCCGGCATCTATCCCTTTGGTCATGTCAAACTCTGTTCCCTCATAATGGTCGCGCATGATATTCATCACATCCTGCAAGGAAAGCTTCTGGTCGGGCTTGATCCACAACGGATAAGGCTTGGCGCCTTTTTTGCCGCGCTGGAAATCTGGGGATATATTTTGAGATGGCGCACTCCGGCGAAACATACTCCAGACTCGGGCGGCACAAGTCCTGAGTGCGGAGGGTTTGGGGGGATCGTAGGCATACCTGAAGCTGAAAAGTTTCCCGGATTTCTTATTGTAATAACCCTTTTCTTCAGCAAAGGAGATAACGTTTGTGGAGTACATGCAATTTTCAGGATCGTCTAAAGGGAACTCCCCGATGCGGGACATATTGGCATGGCCGGAAATGTATCCGTCCGGAATCCGTAACGCCACCCAGTGAGCTCCTTTCCCGCCCGGTCCCGGCCCGATCATCTCCATGATCCAAGCTTCCTCGGTATCAGCGATGGAAAAGGATTCCCCTGTGCTGGCATAGCCGTATTCCTCAACCAATTCAGCCATTACCTTAATGGCTTCCCTGGCAGTTTTGGCTCGCTGGAGGGCAAGCCTCATCAAAAAGAAATAGTGGAGAAGTCCGTCCGGGTTTCGCAGTTCCCGGCGGCCACCGAACGTGGTTTCACCGATAGCCAGCTGATGTTCATTCATCAAGCCGACAACAGCATAAGTATGGGAGACCTGCCTGACTTCGCCCCTGATCTTGCCGCCTCTTCCTGTGATTTTGATGGTGGAGCCGGGTTCATGGTCTTGAGCAGGAATGTATTCGAGGTGGGGAAGGAATTCCCCGTCACAGGTATAGGTGATCATGACAGAGCCGTCTTTTGAGGCTCCCTTTGTCACTAAAAAGCTCGAGCAATTATCCTCGGCCCACTGGTTAACCGACAATAAAATCAAGAATAAAAGGATGGCAGGCCAAATAATCTTTTGTTTCATTGCTAAATCCTCCTTTTAGTATGGATATGAATTCTAAAACTAAAAGTATAGCTGGGAACAAAAAAAATCAAGGTGAATTCCAGCCAAGGAGTCGCTTTTTGGTCTTTCGATTAACGATATGTGATAAGCTCTGCCTGGTTCAATCGGTGTTGACCGGAGTCAAGCACTCGATTGCACAAGGCAAGGGGTCAATTTTCGGAAAGTAAAGGACAGGCCAAAAGTGAATCTGTGCTGGAAAATGTAAATCAGTTTTTAAATTTTGTCTACACACACATGAGCACAGAAATGGCGGGAAATGAAATATTTCACGACTTTTTTCATATACTATATGGAGTATCGATACGGCTTATCTGTAATTTCCATGCTGCCAAGAATGTTCTTCATTATGTGCATTTGCTGTTCGTAATTTTCCTCCGGACACCAGATCTGGATAATATGGAGAGCGTTTTCTCGCGGATAGGTTTTTGATTTGCCATCCGGAATCACCGCCAGCAGCATTCGAATGGGTTCTTTATCCATGAAACCGGGAAGATTGTATAACCAGGCCTCACGACCCTTGATCTGAATTTTATCAGGCTTCCCCTCGAGGACGAGATCTTTCATGTCTGCCATTTTCTCGAGGTATCGAGGGCCGTCCTGTTCGGTCGTTGTGTACCAGAGCATGACGTGCATGCCTGTGTCGGGATTAAATATTTCATATATCAATTTATCCCCGTGATAAGGATTTTCTTTCCAATTCGCCGGAGCCTCAAATTGAATATTCAGTCTTGGGTGTTTGTAAACCTCAAGCTCCTGAGCAACTGTCGGATTCATCAAGAACGAGAAAGCGATAAGGCCGGCTAAAAACAAACCTTTAACCAAACAGTTTTTCATTGTATATCTCCAATTGAGTTCTTACATATATTATTAACATTGCGCCATTGAACTACAACTTAAACAATTCTGAAATATTATTAAGGATTCTGATCCCAGATATTATTCACGAGACAAAAGTCTCATTTTAGACATCCTGCGGGCAATAGCTCTTTCCCCTAAAAATGTAATTATCTTTCTCTAGTTAAGGCTTCCTCAATAATGCCCTCTTTTTCTTTTTTTTAGTATGCCTAATGCTTACGTGATTTTTTATGGTTATCAAACCATCCAAGACAATCATTCATTTCTGAAATCTCGTCTCTCAGCCGGTATTGGGGAACCTGTATCAATTCACCACGTGGCAGATATTCAATCGTTTTGATTTCTCCGGATTGATTCTTAAACTTTACTTTAACTGGCATTTCGGTTCGATCCCAATAAATGCTTCGGCCGACAATTGTATCGTTTTCCCTGAGGCCAGCCTTAAACGCAGGCCCTTTGGGATTGACTTTGGTCACATGCCAATCTCTTGTAATTTTGGATTTTAGATATTCAAACCCGATATCAAACCTATGGAATTTTTCTTCCGTCAATTCTATACAAGGGCCCAGATCATTCTCCCCGGGAACAATTATCTCACCCTTGTTCACAAACTTCTCTAAATCCTCCATAATTCCGGATTTCAAATATCTCCGAACATGCAAATCGACGTTCTCAGCCGAAACAAGCATATTGGATTTCTGTGCTGAAGCTAATATATCAAACATGACGTCATCCAGAGAGTAACTTGACGATTTCTTGATCAAGGCATTCCATCTCGTTGCCAGCAGATCTCCTCTGAGATAGGGAATTCGCTCAATATGGCGATCAGTGTGTGTCTTTTTTAAAATATCTTCATTGGTTGAATGAATTGCCGGGGAGAAATAATATTCCTTAATAGCGCGGTTATAGTCTGAAATATACTCTTTTAAAGTAATTAACTTGTTACGAAGTAGGATCAGGCGTGTATAATAATTTGTGAATCCTTCACTAAACCAATAGACGAGCTCCTCAGGCTCTTCCCGTTGAATTTTTCTCCCATTCCAGGTATGAAATAATTCATGGGCAAGAAGGAATTTGAGATCATCCGCAGATTCGTGATCAGCCGATACAAAAGTCTCAAAGGAATTTGTCAGGCCTGTTCCACCTTTTGATTGTTCGTTATCAGTTGGAATCAATGTGACCAGGAAATACGGGAAATCATAGTCGTTCCAGAAGCCTCTCACCGCTTTCACCACAGTTTCAACCATATTAGAGAACTCACTCGGAGTAAAATTCCAGGTTCCTCTTTGAACGATGTATAAGGGATAACCCTTTACTCTACATTCATCCAAAACAAAGTCTCCAGCCATGTAGGCGGCATGACAAAGTTCGGCAATCGAAATCTCAAGCAATCGGTTTTTATTCTGGATGTCAAATGAATTCGCCATTATCCAGTCATCATGAATTCCTCGCCATTCTAGAGATATTTTCCTTTTTACTTTTTCATCCCATTCCGGATAAACAAAAACGCCATGCCCTATAAAATGAAAATAAGTCTCGTTGATTATCGGTCGGTAATACACATCGCGGTCAATAGGCTGATCCCAGTATTGGCTGACTTCGTAACTGATCTCGATGACTTGAGACGGCTGGTGCTCTATTCGATACTCAGTATGGTCACTGTTTGGGATCACATGAATTTCGGGATTAGTGGATCTTAAATTTTTAATGCCTTTCTCAAAGTCATCTTGCCAAGCCCATGAATGTGGCACTTTAAGGGAAGTCGATCCTATCGAATCTGCCTCGAATATCAAATTCACTCTAAGCTTTGTTTCCTGATTCGTGGAATCGTAAGATATAAAATATTTCAGGGGTTTAGGATTATCATCATTCGACTCACTGGATATTTTTGTTTGTTCCTTAGAATAATTTAAAACTCGACTCGTCTCAGACTTCTGAGCCAAGGTGCAGTTATGAGCCGTCAAATAAAATACAAGACAAATAAAGCCGAATAAAAATCTTATTCGGTGATCCATAAGGGATAATAATTTCCTTTTTTGTTTTGCTGGTTGAGTAAGCATTTTTATATCTATTCTCCCATCACTTTTAGAATGGAATATAAGTCAAGATAAAAAAGATTTCAAGAACGGCTCGAGAAGGGCTGAATACCGCCCTGATGCCGTTTGAGGCGCTAAAAGCATTTCAAGCATCCAGGCCTCCACTTACGAGAAATCTTCACGGGCATGCGAGATAATTTTTTGGTAGTATTTGATGTTTTTAGGAATTCGAGTTCAAGTAAAGAAGTTTTCATGGTCTTCGGTTCAGTAACAAAAGTTGCCTGAGGAAGCACTCAACAATTATCATTTCCAAACATATTAAGCACAATCGCATGGCTCTTAATAATTTTTATCCACAGAAGAGAGAGAGAAAAAAAATGAAACCTTTTTTTAAGTTCCTTCGTATAATATACTGTAAAGCAGTATAATGATTGGAGGGAGAGATGAAAGATCTGACAAAAATCGAGGAGATCCTTCTCCTATCCATCTGGGAGCTGAAGGATGAGGCCTACGGTTTTAAAATCAGGCATCACGTCTCGGACATTATCGGGAAGGATTTCACTTACGGCAATTTATACAGTGCCCTCGACCGGTTAACCCGGAAAAAATATGTTTCTAAACGCACGGGAGAATCCACACCTCAACGAAGAGGTAAAACGCGAATGTATTACACGATCTCTTCCTCCGGCATCGAGGCCTTGAAGGCAGCCTGTGCCATGAACCAAAAGCTCTGGGGGACACTCAAATCCTATTCTTTCGAAACAAACAAAAAATGAAAAAACCGCTACAGAAACTTCCCAAATTTGGAGATTGGCTTCTCAGGCTTTCGGCCAGATACGATGTCAACCTTCATTTGCGTGGCGATTTTGACGAAGAATTCAGTCTGATTTGTGAAACCAAAGGATTTGTTCGGGCCTGGATCTGGTACTGGATTCATCTTCTGCGGTCGCTGCCTGTTTTTATAAAAGATATTCTCTACTGGAGGTTTGTTATGATTATTAACTATTTAAAACTTGCTATAAGGAATATCAAGAGGCACAAAGGTTATTCATTCATAAACATTGCCGGACTTGCCCTTGGTATTGCCTGTTTTATCCTCATTATGCTCTACATACAATTTGAATTGAGTTACGATAAATTCCATAAAAACGCAGCCAATATCAATCAAGTTTTGGTACATCTAGAAAAAGATCCAAATCGACAGTTCTTTACAATGCCTCTTCCTCTTGCTCCGGCGATTAAAGATAATTTCCCAGAAGTCATTGATTCCACAAGATTCGAATCAATGGGAAGTGTTTTTCTCAGTTATCAGAATAGAAAATTTTATGAAACCAGCATGCTGGCTGCGGATCCTTCCTTTTTCAAGATGTTTTCCTTTCCTTTTTCACAAGGCAATCCGAATTCACCATTGGAAGATCCTTTTTCCATCGTGATTTCAGAAGCACAGGCCAAAAAGTATTTTTCCAATGAAGATCCGATTGGCAAAGTGCTCAGGATGAATAATCAACAAGAATTAACCGTTACAGGAGTTATAAAAAGTGTGCCCGATAATTCTACACTCCAGTTCGATTTTATTGTGCCGTTAGAGTTAAAAATATCAATACAAAAACGTCGACATGATCATTGGGGTCAATTTTCCACGCCGACATTCATTGAACTTCGAGAAAATGTCAATCTTGATGCGTTAAACATAAAAATCGCTGACATGCTTAATGAACGTCTTCTTGAACAAGGACAACTTTGGGATAAAAATATTGTATCGATGTTGCCATTTGCTGGAAGGTATTTTTTCTTTTTCTTAGATAAAACATATGTTTACATTTTTTCATTGATCGCATTTTTTATTCTTATAATCGCTTGCATTAATTATATGAATCTGACAACCGCACGCTCCGCAAACAGAGCCAAAGAAGTCGGTGTGAGAAAAATTTCTGGGGCATATCGAAGAAACCTTATCGTTCAATTCTTGGGAGAATCTCTTTTTTTATCATTCACTTCTGTCATTTTTGGAATTCTCCTGGTATTTCTCTTTCTTCCTGTAATTAATAGTCTTATTGGAAAGGAACTCGTATTGAATCGCCCGTTGATCCTTCTTGTTTTGGCAGGATTGGCCCTGTTTACTGGAATTGCCGGAGGCAGTTATCCCGCCCTTTTCTTATCTGCCTTTCAACCCGACAAAGTGTTGAAGGGGCATCTCAATTCAAATCTTAGAAGAAAAAACTTTAGAAGACTGCTTGTTGTCATTCAATTCTCCCTCTCGATCATACTGATCGCCGGAACAGGTGTTGTACACAAACAAATCTCTTTCCTCAAGAATAAGACTATCGGTTATGACAAGGAGCATATCATCAGGATCTCAATGAAAGGGGAAAGTAGCAGGTATTATAAGGTTTTTAAGGATGAATTGCTACAGGATGAAAGAATCTTAGGAGTTACCGGAACAGCACAAGGTCTTCCCTTTTTCTATCACAGAGAAGGCGGAGGTGTAGATTGGGAAGGGAAAGATCCAAACAATAAAGTAGGAGTCTGTGCGAATGTTGTTGATTATGATTTCACGGAAACTTTGAAAATTAAAATTGTTGAGGGAAGAGGATTTTCCAGGGAATTTCCATCTGATGTTGAGGAGGCCTGTCTTGTGAATGAGGAAATGGTTAAATTGATGGGATTGGAATCAGTGGACGGGGCTTCCATAAGATTTTATTCGCAGGAAATAAAAATTATCGGTGTAATGAAAAATTTTCACTTTAAACCGCTCATCAATCTAATAGAACCCCTTTTCCTTCAGTTAGACCCAGAAAGAGTCAGATCCGTGTTGATCCGAATCCACCCTGAAAACATCTCTTCATCCCTTGCATTTATAGAAAAAACCTGGAAAAGGATAATTCCGATGTTCCCCTTTGAATTCAACTTTGTTGAGGAGATTGTCGACAGAACTTATAGAAACATAGAAAGAACAGGGAAGCTCATAAACAATTTTACAATACTCGCTGTATTCATTGCCTGTCTGGGTTTGTTCGGTTTAGCTTCTTTCATGGCAGAACAGCGCACAAAAGAGATTGGCATAAGAAAAGTCATTGGTGCTTCAGTGTCTAACATTATTTTATTACTAATGAAAGAATTCATAAAATATGTATTGATCGCAAATATCATCGCCTGGCCTATTGCCTATTATTTCATGAACAGGTGGCTTGAAAATTTTCCTTATCGATCTAATTTTGGACTAGATATTTTTATTTTTTCTGTAGCACTGACTTTTGTACTCGCACTCCTGACAGTTGGCTATCAATCCATCAAGGCTGCCATAGCCAATCCGGTCGATTCGCTGAGGTATGAGTGAAAATATAAATGAGATTGTGTTTTTCCTCATGAGCAATATCTATTTCTGTTCGAATGTGTGCACTGTCTGTTCGATAATGATCATATAGGGTCAAACAAGCATTCGAAAACTCCAAAAGTCATAATTGCCTATCTATTGCAAGTTGTTTATAATAATTAAAATAATGGGAAAAAAATGAAAACCAATAAGAAAATTATCATCGTGATGCTGGCACTATTTGTTTTAAAACTCCAGTGCTTTCACAGGAAAAGTCGGAAATGCAGGAAAAATTAAATTTCCTTGTTGGTGAGTGGAAAAGCGTTTCTGTGAACCAAGCCACAGGTGAAGAGTCCACCGGGAATTCATCCATTCAATGGGTAATGGACGGAGCATGGCTGCAATGGAAATATGTCGGGCAATTGGAACAAGGCACCCTAGAAGTAATCACATTGATCAATTATCATAGCGAAAAAAAACAGTATGCATTTTATTCGTTCAATCCATTTGATGAGGAACCCCTCCCTCATTACTGCAATTGGCTCGATGCAAACACATTGCGGTTGGAAATCACGTCACAGGGTGTGAAAACCTGTGTTGATTTTAAGATAAAAGAAAACGGAGACTTTGATCAGGAACACTCGGACATCAACGCTTCGGGTGAACGAGTCAATACGAGAAAGACGAGATATATAAGACTCAGAATGCCTGTCCCGGGATTTTCTCAAGGCCCATGAGTGATTTTATCGGAGCAATTTCTAATAAATCACAAAGGGGAAAATTTTTCCTTTGAAATAATTGACAAGGTACCCTTCTTTCGGTTTCATTAGAAACAGAAAGAATCAAGTATAAACTTAGATAGGATTCCTGCTGAATGAAAGTAAACCTGGAGAAAGATTCAAAATATCAGGGATAAAAAAAGGAGGAGCAGGACAATTGAGATGCACTGCTCCTCCCTCTCCAAATGTCTTTCGCCGGATCGTCAGAGTGTCTATAATCCTGACACAACCACGTCTGTGAAAACCAGACTCGGCATGCGCCAGGAAGAATAGATCCATGGGTCGTTAGCAACCTCGACAAGCCTGTCCCAGAACTTCAAATGGTTATCAGCGATGTTCATCTCTGCCACAGCCTGCACCGGCTCCCCGTTTTCAAAAAGCTCGCCCGTAATACCGATCGAGGCATCACCAGTTGTTGAATTGGAGTTTCCGCCGATGAATCCGGTGATTAATATGCCTCTGCCGAGGTCCTTCATTATCTCTTTCAGCGAGCGTTTTCCTGGGGGGATAACCAGATTTGCGGGCCCGCTCGTGGTCGGTTCCCAGCCCAGTTTCCGGCTGTAGTACCAGTCCACAAAGAACTCTTTCAGCACGCCTGCATCCACCATGACTCTCTTCTTCAACGCAAATCCATCCATGTCGAACAACCGGCTTCCCATTCCTCCCTTGACGAAGGGATCGTCGATGAGGGTGAAATGCTTGCTGCCGATCTTTTTCCCTTTCTTATCCGCGAGGAAGGACCGTTTCTGCTGGATGCTCGAGCCGTACATGGCTGCCAGAAAACCTCCGAGAAACCTGGAAACGTTCCTGTTCTCGATGATGACGGGCATGGTCTCTGTTTTAAGCTTTTTTCCACCAAGGAGACTGAGAGTCCGTTTCGCCGCACTGGCTCCGATCTCTTGTGGAGAAGGCATCGCGCTTTTCATGACCGATGCCGCATAGTCGAAACCCATCGGACGGCGGTCACCTTCATCCTGGACAGTCATCTGTGCTCCCGCCTGGTAAAAAGTCGATTCCCGGTAACCTTCAAAACCATTGCTGGACATCAGGAGTAATTCATCATAGCTGTCATACTCCATTGCTGTGACTGAAATGACCTTCTTCCCGCCAGCCGCAAGAGCCGCATTCTCAATGGCTTTCACTAAATTGTGTCTGTCATCAGGGGTAAATTTTTTGTAGGCTGGATCAAGGACCCCCAGGTCGACCTTGTCCCTTCCCTTGTAATATTTCGGATCAGGCAAAGTGCGGTATGGGTCCTCAGCCAGTAGTTTCGTCGTGGCAATAGCGTTGGAGATGAAGCCTTTCAGAGCGGTCTTGCGCAGGTCTGAAGTCGTCTGGACAGAATATCGATTGTTGACAAAAACTTCGAGGCCGAGCTGTTTCGTGGTGGCCTCTTTGATGTTCTCCGGTTTGTGGTCCCTGTAACTGATGTTGACGAATCGTTCGCTGCTCACGCCTGCCCGGCATTCCGCCGCGCCGGAGGATTTCGCCGTCTTCACCGTCCAAACCACTAAATCATACAATTCTTTATTCATCTCTGCCTCCTCTCCTTACCTCTTGACTCCGCCGACAGTCATCGACTTCACCAGACAGGTCGGTTGCCCAAATCCACAGGGAACAGCCTGCCCGCCTTTCCCGCAGGCTCCACCACCGCCCTCATTCATCTCGAAATCATCCGCCAGCACGGTGATGTTCTTCAGCATCTTGGGGCCGTTACCCATGATGTTGACATCCTTGATCGGCGCAGTGAGTTTCCCGTTCTCGACCATCTTTCCCTGAGAGACGTAAAAAGCAAAATCACCCTCGCCAATCTTCACCTGGCCGTTGCTCACATCCTCGACGTAAATGCCTTTTTTCACATTCTTTATCACATCCTTTGGTTTTGCCGGGCCGGCCAGCATGATCGTGTTCCGCATCCGCGGCTGGATAAAGTGCTGGTAGCTTTGACGCCGTCCGTTGCCTGAGGACTTCACCTTATAGTGCCGCGCGGAAATCTTGTCGTACATGTAGCTGGTGAGTATTCCATTGTCGACCAGTACTGTTCTCTGTCCGGGAGTCCCTTCATCATCCACATTGATGGATCCCAAATAATTCGGCATGGTGCCGTCATCGATGATGGTCACAAACGGCTCGGCCACCTGCCTTCCGATCATGGTGGAGTAGGTGGACAGATTTTTGCGGTTAAAGTCAGCCTCCATCCCGTGTCCGATGGCTTCGTGCAGCAGAACGGCTGTTACACCTGGACCCAGCACGACCGGCATCTCTCCAGCAGGAGGTTGGACTGCCTTGAACAGGACGAGCGTTCGGTCTACGGCCATTTTAGAGATCTCATCCACCACAGCTTGAGTGTAGAACGAGAAATCTCTTCGACCACCGATATTCCATCCTGCCCTCTCCCGTCTGCCATCCTTTTCCGCCGTGACAGAAGCATACAGGTAATTCCTGGGCTGGAGGTCTTCGGCCTTTGTGCCGTCACTGGTCACCACGAGTATCCTTTTCTGCTGGTCATAGAATGCTGCATTCACTTTCACCACAAGAGGTGACAGGGTAAAGCATTTGTCATTCGCGTTTTGAACCAGAGGAAGTTTGGATTCAAGCGGAACTGAAGTCAGCAGCTTTTTGAGAGGATAATAATTCTTCATCTTTAACCAGGTAAACTTGCCTGCAGACTTCCCTGCTTTGCCACTGGCGATCGTGGCCGCCGTGGAAGCTGCATTCATCATGGATTCATCGGTCATTTCCTGAGTGAATCCATACCCCACCTGGTCACCTTTCACGGTTCGGATGCCCACACCCAGAGAAACGTCGCTGTAAGCTCTGTTGACTTTGCCGTCCTCCAGGCTCAGCGAGTTGGTGATGGTATGCTCAAAGTACAGGTCGGCAAAATCGCCTCCCTTGGACAACGCTTGTGCAAGCACTTTCTGACACAGGTTGTCAGAGATTCCGAACTCTCGTTCGAAATACCCTGGTTTTTCTGCGCCAGCCAGACCATACCAGCCTCTTGGCAGAACAACAGGAGCTGCAATGGAAACAGCTGCCGCCGAAGCCGCGGTTTTGATAAAAGAGCGTCTGGAAATTTTTTTCATGAGCCCTCCTTAAATATGATGTGCAATAAATAGCCAGAATAATCCAGGATAAACATCTGACTATATGGATTGCTGAAAATACAGAAATCCTCCATCAATTTATAATACGGTTTTTCCGGGCATAAAGTTGCTATTTAAGTCCGTATTATTTTTGTGCGGTGATTTCTCTTCAAAAAAAAAGCAGAAAGTAATATGTTATAGAGGAAAGAAACGAATAAAAAAGAAAGAAAGTCATAAAAACAATGAAGCGAAAACGGAGCAGAGAGGATTCGACAGCGGTTAAGGTCGTTAAGGCCGTGGTGACGGTCTTCTTCATTCTGGCTTTGCTCTTCGTCCCCGCGGGAACGCTCCGCTGGCCTGAGGCCTGGCTCCTCCTCCTTCTGTACTTCGTAATGGTGTCAGGGGTAATGGTCTGGATGAAGACAAAAGCCCCCGGCCTGCTTAAGGAACGCATGTCGCGGAATAAAGAGATCAAGAGCTGGGATAAGATTATAATGACTGCCTATTCCTTTCTTCTGATAATGCTCCTGGCTGTTGCAGGACTCGATGCGGTGCGCTTCGGCTGGTCAGAAGTCCCTCTTTTCGCCAAAGCCCTGGGATTTATCGGCTATATCCCGGCCATGGTTTTCGCGTTCTGGGCAGTGAGGGAAAACGCATACGCCTCGGATGTTGTCCGGATCCAGGAGGACCGCGGTCATACTGTGTGCACGACAGGACCCTACAGGTTCGTCCGACATCCCATGTACGTGGGGGTTATTCTGTTTATTCTCTGTTTTCCCCTTTCCCTGGGTTCACTCTACTCCTTCATTCCTGCCTCTTTAATTGTTGTTCTCTTCATTATTCGCACCTCACTCGAAGATAAAACCTTGCAGGAAGAGCTTCCTGGCTACAAAGAATACGCTCAGAAGGTTCGGTATCGATTATTCCCCGGAGTGTGGTGATCGGATTCAAATTCTCATGAAAAAAGCACCGGAACTCCGTGAACCAGAAGAAGAAAAACACATATTCACGGAGGGTGTTGATTATTTCAAGACCGGCAAAGTTTCTATCTGGGGACCTGGTGATAAAGACACCCTGGAACTTTTAAATAAGACTGGAATCCATGGCAGATGGCTGAATCTTGCTGCAGGTGACGGCAGATATAATCTGGATCTATTAAAAAAAGCAGATTTTGTCGTCGCTTCTGATGCAGATGAAAATGCCCTTCGCAAATTGTGGGACAATACTCCAGTCAAACACAGAACAAAACTGGATACGAAAGTTTTTGATATAACTCAAAGATTTCCCTTTGAAGATGACTCATTCGATGGCGCGTTCTGTGCAAGCACCCTGCACTATTTCCCAAAAGAAATATTGCTGAAGATAATTTCTGAAATCGATAGAATCATAAAACCAAATGGAAAAATTATAATTGAGTTTGCCACTGATATTAAACGAGTCCTTCCGGATGGAAAGCCGTATATCAGAAAATCAGAACCACAGTATACATTTGAAGAGGGGAAAGAAATTCTCAGCGAGTTATTGAACAACTACAGAGTTAAAATCATAAAATCAGAAGTTCCGCCGGAAGAAATACGGACATACCGTTTTGTTTACACCCTGAGCTGTCAATTGATTTTATTGATTGCAGAGAAAAAATAAAGAGTAACCGAATTCGCTTATTTCATGCGATATACGAGAGAGCGGAGGCGAATGTCTGTATCTCTTCCATCGTCCCCAGACTGACACGTATCCAGTTTTCGTCATTGAACTGAAAGGGAAGGATGAGTATATTCCTGTCCTCAAACTTTTTGGACATTTCCCGGCTATCCTGGTTGACTTTGATTAAAACGAAATTCGTATGAGAGGGAACATAAAAAAGGCCTAATCTTTCCAGTTCTTTGTAGAGATATGACTTGACCTCGCTGTTCTTCTGCTTAACATAATGGGTAAATTCCACGTTCTTATAACACTCCAAAGCCGCCTTCAAGCTGAGCCAGGAAATCGGAGCGAAGTTTCTCTCTATCCGTTCCAGGTCTTCCACTATGTCAGGTCTGGCCATTCCGTATCCGACACGAAGGCCAGCCATGCCGAAGATTTTTGAAAACGTACGTGTGACAACGACATTTCTTCCTTCTTTGACCAGGTCAATCATCGAGGAATAGGCTCTGTCATCCACATATTCATGGTAGGCTTCATCCACGAAGACTAAAGATCTCTGTGATGTCCGCTCGCAGAATGAACGCAGCTTGTCCTCTGGAGTTATCGAGCCGGTCGGATTGTTGGGATTGCAGATATAGACCAAACTTGTCTTCGGATGGATCCGCTGTTGCATGGCCTGGAGGTCATGTTCAAAATTTTCGTTCAACGGAATAAACTGAAGCGGGCATTCCACTCTCTCCGCATACCAGACAAAGTCAAAGTAAGTGGGATCAGCCACCAGAGTTTCGCCTTTCATTCCGTAGAGATGGATAAGCGTTGTCATCACTTCGGTCGAACCCGCACCGAGGAAGATATTATCCGGCGAAATATTTTCCTTCTCAGCGATCAATTCTTCCAGTTCAGAATAATGCCTTTGTGGATACCGGTTGGACTGGTCAATCGAGCCGATTATCGCCTGCTGTGCATTTTCTGAGATACCGTAAGGGCTCTCATTGCTGTTGAGCCGGATAGTGTCTTCTGCATTGGGAGACGTGGGTAGAAAAGATTTATCCTTTCTGCAGGCAGGAAAATTCGATCCCGCGATCAATCCGGCCGCAGCGATGGCGCTTGTTTTTAACCATTGGCGGCGGTTTAATTGGTAAGCCATTTCTCCCTCCCAGAACACGTATACCAAAGAGATCTTTTTCGGTCAATCATAAGAGATTGAACCGATAGGATCCAAATGAGGAAACAGTGCACAAAAGCTTCCGGTTTATTTCCTATTCATTCTTATGGGAATTCCGGCGAGTTTACCATTATAGCTGCCGTTTTCTATAACGACTTCGCCGTTTATGATGAGAAATCGAATTCCGACACTGTACTGATGGGGATTCTCATACGTTGCCCTATCTGAGATCTCATCAGGGTCGAACACCACTATATCCGCCATAAAACTTTTCTTCAGTCTACCTCGGTCATCCAGACCCAGCGCCTCCGCGGGAAGGGTAGTCGCCGCCCGAATAACCTGTTCCATCGTGATCCATTTATTCTCGATCACATATTTACGGATCTTCCGAGTGAACGTCCCATAACTGCGGGGATGAGGAAAACCTCTGCCCGGAACTTGAATGTTTCCATCTGAGCCTGTCATGACATAGGGCCTTTTCATGAAGTATTCGAGGTCTGATTCTGTCATGTTGAACGATATGACACTCGGGCTGCCGTTCAGGACCAGATATATTGCCGTTTCCACGACCGGCTTCTTCATCATTCGGCTGATTTCCAACAGGTTTTTCCCATCAAAATCTCTGTTTTTCGGGAATGAGACGATAACCAGAGACTCGGGTCCGCCACGCCGGTCAATATTTTCTTCTATTTCTTTTTTTATCCGGGGCAAAAGATCTGGATCGTCCAATCTGTCTTTCATCCCACCACCAGCCTGGATCCATCTCGGAATAACAGC
>JASFPJ010000016.1:0-19756 GCA_050116035.1 Candidatus Aminicenantota bacterium
GGCAGATAAAACAGATTATTTTTTTCAAGGTTCGAGTCCTCCCCAATCTATATATTCTTTAACCTCGATTGTTCGTAAATGTGCCGCCACAACATATTATGGATAATCCAGGTTCATCCATTATAAGCTTTGAGTGTCACTCACTGTAATGCTTGATGACTCGAACAACAGCTTCTGCGCAGACTCTGCAGAATGGCTTTTTTCCCTTGGTGAACATGAGGCAGTCCAGCATGGGACGGTAAAGACCTTTGGCTGAATACCCAGCCCCCTCGAAGGCTCCCACTTGGCCCTTGAACCGGCTCTTCAACAGATAGTCATCCACTTTTTTCGCATGCTCCCGCGAACGGCGCTCGGACTCTTCCTCGGCTTTCTGCACCTCGGCCGCGGGCGCTCCTTCCCTCTTCATCCTGGCGATCCTCTCATTGATTTCGCGCCGGACTTTCTGGTAGGCCTCGTCCATCCTGTCGAATTCCTCTTTCTCCCAGGGCGTGGGGATTTCTATGCCGCGAGTCACGCTATCCTTCCATTTGAGTTTTTCGGGATCGAGTAAAGCTGTGATATTCGCCTCCAAAGGCTCGACTCCTTTGGGATAGAACTCGTTATAGGCCACAGATGAGGTGTAGTATTCATCTGCCAGTCCGGTAAAGGAATGACCGAACTCGTGGAGAAAAAGATACTCGCACCACTGGTTATCGACGGTGAAAGTGCAGTACAGGTTGTAAATCCCTCCACCTCCGTAACGCTTATGATTGACCATGATGAACAGGGCATCATAGGGCACATGAGCGGCAACATCCCGCAGGCTCCTGTTGTCTTCTGTCAAAAGGTAACGTTCTGAGCCGAGGGAGTTGAAAGTCGCGTTGAGCGCGGTGTTCTTGAAGATCCCGCTTCGAGGCTCATCACAGCCACTGTCCATGGATGGCTTGAGCACGCCGTAGATATTGAACCGGCTTTTGTGTGTTTTATACGGCTCGAAGCTGAAAAACACAGCGGTGAACCGCTTCACATCCGCCCTGAATTTTTCTTTCTCTTCTGCAGTGTATCCTTCTCCGATTAAAGCCACATCGACCTTTGAATGAGAATCTCCATTGTTCACGATTTCTAAGACCTCGACATCTCGGCTCAAACTCTCTTTGATGATGCTGACTGAAAACGGATCGATGACCTGGCTGAAAAGAGGCTGAAGGGCATTGTTTCGATCCCTGACCTCCAGAGTGAATTTGATCTTTTTTTTCGGGTAAGGAATCAGGGCAGATTCATGATACGTTCTCTTTATCCCTTTGAGGGCTTGAGTCGTTGTCTTGTATTCACCGAAATAGCTGTCAAATCCCTTGGAGAAAATCAGCTTCCCGGATGAATCGTCATATATTTTGATAGTATACCGGCCGTTGTTGAATTTATCGATCAGGTTTCTCTGACTGCCGGCCCAAATGCCCTGTAGGTAAACCTGGTCGATTGTGATCCATTCCTCTTTGGCGTCTCCGACGTGAAAGTAATCGACTCTCATGGTTTTATCGACAAAATAGTCATCAAACTTCAAGGATTCCTGGGAAAATAGAATGACCGGAATCACCAGAGCGACGACGAGAATGATGGATTTGCGTTTCATGCTCCCTCCTTTGAATCCTGTTTCCTTTGAACAGCGATCTTGCCTGCCATCTCCCTGACGATCTTCACAGCTGCAGAGGCAGTGATTCCTGAAGCATCCCTCTCCGGATTGACTTCCACCACATCCAGTCCGACTATCTCCGCCTCCAAAGCGTGAAGAATGCGGATGACCTGGCGGGTTGTCAGACCTCCGGGCTCGTGATGCGATACGCCTGGCGCCGCCGAAGGATCAAGAGCATCCATGTCAAAGGAAATATACAGCGGATTCGTAAACTCCAGAGATAGGTTCTCTTGGATGTCCTTCATC
Source organism: Candidatus Aminicenantota bacterium (assembly GCA_050116035.1). Lineage (GTDB taxonomy): Bacteria > Acidobacteriota > Aminicenantia > Aminicenantales > Aminicenantaceae > SOIA01. The sequence continues at coordinate 1,916 of JASFPJ010000016.1, forward strand.
TCGATCATCCGAACTCCATACTTGGCGGCCATTTCTCTGTGCTCCCCTGTGGCGGCTCTGATCCCGACCTGTACCAGGTTTTGGGCCAGGCCCTCTTCCATGATCCGGGTAAAAGGGCAGCCGTGGGAATAACGGTCTCCATAGAGTTCCTCGTATAAATCCGGATGGGCATCGAAATGGAGGATATCCAATGGGCTGAACTTCCGGGCAAACGATTTCGCGACAGGAAAACTGATGGAGTGGTCTCCTCCCAGGATTATCGGGACTGCACGCTTTTCCAGCACTTCCAGCACCTTCTTTTCAATCCGGGAAGAGACAGTTTCAAAATCTCCGGAAACATCCACATCCCCAAGGTCAACCATAATCACATCTTTTTCCAAATTAACACCATGCTCGGTCCAGGGATTGATCGCTCTACTCGTGGACGCGGCTCGAATAGCCTCAGGCCCCTTGGCCGCTCCTCTCAAGTAGCAGGATTTCTCATCATAGGGAATCCCGAGGATGGCCATATCGTACTCCTGGCTTTTTTGGATGGCGCCCCCGAAATCCGTCATGTTCTTCTCCCTTTTCTTCTATCTGGGATTCACTTCCATTCTGTCACCAAAAACACAAAGATTATACAAAAAAAGGCCGGAATACAAAAGCAAGAAGCCACAAGAGCGAAATGGCTGCGGGGATAAAGACAGATGGGAATGCTTCCCTGTTGGACTAGCTCAATAATTCGGCAGCGTTTTTATAATGTCATTGCGAACGGAGTGAAGCAATCTCATTATGGTGTCATTGCGAGGAGCAAAGCGACGTGGCAATCTCATAAAAAGAAATCCATTTTTACCTAAGGGATTGCCACGTCGCTTTGCTCCTCGCAATGACAAGTGAATGAGATTGCCACGCTTCGCTCGCAATGACACTTCACCCTACAATATCATTACCGAATGACACTTTACCCTTCAATATCATTACCAAAGTAGTTACCTAACTATTAAGCATAAACACCTGTCCGCCTTTTCTTTTTTCATAAAAATGAATATAATGCGAAGACACTGCAAACAAAGATCAGGAGGATTCATGGAAAAAATAAAAACCATAGAGACCAAAGAAGATGCCATCCAGCTCTTGAACACAGCCCTCGAGCATGAATGGGCGGTCAGCTTTGAATACACCATTCACGCCTATTCCATGCCCAAAGCAAAATTCTGGTATGAAGACCCGGTCATGCAGAACAGGACCGATGCCCGGGCGCAAACCATCCAGATCGGCATCGACGAAATGTACCATTCTCTTCAACTCGGAATCATCATCACACAAATGGGGGGAACACCATCTTTCAAGACCGATGAAGTTGTCCGATTCCCGAAGATCATAGATAACCTGAAAAGAGACAAGATGACAGAGGATATGGTGACGAACCTCTACCAGTCAGCAGAATTCGTTGAAGGCGCTTTCCCCAAAATCCAAAACATGATCCTCAACATTTCGTATGATGAAGTCCGCCATTCAGACCAGTTTGCCGCGATGATGGAAGCGATGAAAAAGGAAGGGGCAGAAGACGCTCTCTGCTTCCAGTCCAGCCCGGAGAACGCCGAGAAGGAAGACGTCCAGCTTCTTCATGAGATCATGCGCCTGGAAAATGAGCTTCTGCACCGGTATCTCAAATATGTCATTCTCTTCAGCGAACACCAGGACCTCAGCCAGCGTCTGTTTAAAAACTCCATCGACCACATGAGACACTGGGACAAGAATTCCGGGATTCTCATCAAAATGGGAGACGTCGTCCAGATCGAAAACGCCAAGAAAGATGATGAGGGCGTGGAGAAGAGCCGCCAGCCCATGCCTGACGTCTACCCGGGAGACGAACGTCTCTCGGCCCTGGAGACATTGATACCCGCAGAAGAGTCCCTCGTTGCCAAATATGAGAAACTCATTACTCTTGTTCCGGAGGGTGATATCCAGGAGCAACTCAAGCTGCATCTGGCTCTAAATAGAGAACATCTATTCACCCAGGAGTGGCTTCTCAAGAATGCCAGAAAGATAAAAGGAATTGAATAGATAAATCGTCCACAGGAAAACAAATCCAGCATCTGGCTTTCAATGAAAGGCTTTGGTCCAACGGAACGGGATAAAAAATAAGCATTTATTTCTCAATTTGTCATTCTAAGTGAAGCGAAACCATTTTCAAGGAGGTGACGATGAAAAAAGCAATCACTCAAATCGAACAATTCCAGTATTTTTATCCTTACAGCGTGGCCCTTGTGGGGGCACAAGCGCAAAACCAGCTCAACTATATGGCCTGCGCCTGGCATACCGCACTCTCCTTCAATCCCCCTCTCTTCGGCGTTCTCATCTCTAAAAAAAGACTGACCCATAAGGTCATCTCCGAAGCCAGAGAATTCACAGTGAACTTCCTCAGTGCGGACCGGGTGAAGCTCTCTGCCCAGATGGGAAGAAAATCAGGGCATGATATGGATAAGGTGAAGGAATTTCAGGTCAGACTCTCCCCTTCGAAAATCATCCAATCGCCCATCCTCGAAGAGGCCTATGTCTGCTTCGAATGCAAGCTGGCTGACATTAAAGAATACGGCGACCACGACCTTTTCGTGGGAGAAGTTCTGGCCGTCCATAAAGAAGAAAAAAGCTTCAACGCAGACGGAGTTTTGAACACCGGAACTATCCAGCCCCTTCTCTATCTGGGGAGCGATTTCTACATCACAATCGATCCGGAAACACTGAAACATGTTCTCCCCGATTGATAAAATGATAAAAAATGAAAAAAGGGGCAGGCCCCTTTTATGGGGACCGCCCCTTTCAGTCCATACGTCTATGAGAATAGGGATTGTCCCCCTTCTTTATAAAAAGGGGCCTGTTGCTTACGCTCATTGATTAGGCAACTCTTTTGGTGATGATATTGAAGGCAAAAGTGTCATTGCGAGCGAAGCGCGGCAATCTTATCTTAATTGTCATTGCGAGGAGCGAAGCGACGAGGTAATCTCCTATGAAAAATTCATTTCTTCTTATGAGGTTACTTCACTCCGTTTGTAATAACACCAGAATGAGATTGCCGCGCTTCGCTCGCAATGACATTCAAAAAGTATTACTGAATTATGGATCGAGTGCAACAGGCTACATTTTTTTAAATGTTGCCTGCTCCCTTTTTCCAGGGAAAAAATTTAGCCATAAATTTTAATCATGGAGGTTCTGATGCTTGGACGAACACGAAAACATCTTTTTTTCATTTTTCTGCTTATCATCACAGTTTCCGGAGCAACCTTCACCCAGGACAAAGACACGAAACCCGCGGATATTCAACTGACCATCGATAACATCATGAAAGGCCCTGAGCTCATCGGCACAGCTCCTTCGAGTATCATGTGGTCAATGGACGGGACAAAACTCTATTTTCGCTGGCAGAAACCCGGAGAGGAAAGAAGTGAATTCTATGCGATAACTCCATCCAACCTGACTCCTCAGAAGATAGAGGCCGAAGACATTCTCAAGCTCCCTCCCTTCCCTTCTCGTGCCTCTTATTCTCGTTATTCTCGTTTTTCTTTTGGCATGGAGATAAATTTTGACAGAGAAAAAAAGAAAGCGCTCCTCATCCGCAACGGTGACATCAGCCTTCTGGACGTCCCGACAGGGAAAATCACGCAGCTCACGTTCACCGATGACCGTGAATCCAGCGCCAATTTCACTCAAGACGAGGAAAAAATCTATTTCACCTATCAGAACAACCTCTTTCTCCTCTCACTCAAAGACAACAGTTTGCGCCAGATGACATCTTTCACGGATAGAACTCCGCCGCCGAGAAAAAAGCCGGGTGATGTGGAAAAGTGGTACAGCGACCAGCAGAGAGAGCTTTTTCAGGAATTCAGCCGACCCCGGAGAGGGACGGGCCGGATGGGACTGTTCCCCTCCTTGGGCAGCGGCAGCCGGAGAAAACCGTTCTTCCTCAAAGAAGGCCAATACATATTCAGCTTCACCCTCTCTCCTGATGAAAAATACGTCACTTTTGTGTGTTCAGAAAGAATGTCTGAAGTGAAACAGACAATCGTCCCTAATTATGTGACGCGGACCGGTTACACCGAAACGGTCGACTCCCACACCAAGGCCGCCGAGTCATCCAGCACTTCTAAAACCGGAATAATGGATGTTTCCACTGGAGACGTCATTTGGGTTGACTACAGCCAGGGGGAAAGAGAGATCTACTCGTACCAAGTCCTCTGGTCTCCGGACGGTAAGAAATGCGCTCTGACAGCCAGCTCTGAGGACCGGAAAGATACCTGGCTTCTCCTTCTCGATCCCAAAGACGGAAAAACCTCTGTGATCGAGCATGTGCATGATGAAGCCTGGATCGGACGATTCGGTCTGACCAGTGTTTCCTGGTGTCCGGACAGCCAGCACCTCTTCTACATATCCGAGAAGGACGGCTACGCTCATCTGTATAAGGCATCTGTAGACGGGAAAAAGAAAAAGCAGCTCACCAAAGGGAAATTCGAAGTCTCCAGAGCGCAGCTTTCCGAGGACGGGAAAAAATGGTTTTTGACCACCAACGAAGATCACCCCGGAGAACTCCACTTCTATTCCATGCCGGTTGATGGCGGAAAACGCACTAAAATCACTTCGATGAAAGGACGGAACGAGGCCATCCTCTCGCCTGACGAATCGTCTCTGGCCATCATCCACTCCTACAGCAATAGGCCCCCGGAACTCTATTTCCAACCGAATAAGCCCCAAGCCGAAGCGCACCCGATCACGCTTTCCACCACTGAAGAATTCCGCTCTGTTGACTGGCACGACCCGGAAATCATCACCTTCATGGCTCGCGACGGCATCGATGTTTACGCCAGGCTCTACACACCTGAAAAATGGCATTCTCAGAGACCCGCGGTCATCTTCATCCACGGCGCCGGATACCTCCAGAACGCCCACAGAGGATGGAGCAGCTATTACAGGGAATACATGTTCCACAACATCCTGATGAAAAATGGCTATCTCGTCCTGGATGTCGATTACAGGGGGAGCGCCGGCTACGGCCGGGACTGCCGGACGGCCATCTACCGGCACATGGGGGGAAAAGACCTGGACGATATCGTCGACGCCGCCCGATTCCTGGTCAAAAAATTCAATGTTAATCCGGAGAGAATCGGCACCTACGGCGGAAGCTATGGGGGATTTCTCACCCTGATGGCCATGTTCACGGCTCCCGATGTGTTTAAAGCGGGAGCGGCTCTCAGACCGGTCACTGACTGGGCCCATTACCATGCGGGATACACAGTGGACATCCTCAACCTCCCTCACAAAGACACCGAGGCCTATAAACAGAGCTCCCCAATCTATTTTGCCGAAGGTCTCAAAGGCGCACTCCTCATCTGCCACGGCATGGTGGATACCAATGTCCACTTCCAGGATACAGTGAGACTGGTGCAGCGCTTGATCGAACTCAGAAAAGAGAACTGGGAAGTGGCCATCTATCCTGTAGAAGGCCATTCGTTCCACAACGGCGCTTCCTGGGCCGACGAGTACAAACGGATCTTCAAGCTCTTCGAAGAAAATTTGAAATAGGAGGCGATTTCCGTATAATAATGTAGAAATCAATGGCTGTCGCGCTCAACATCGAGAATCTCCATAAATCCTTTTCTTTGGGATTTATGCTCAAAAAGAAAAAAATACTGAAGGGCATTTCCCTCACCGTGAACGAGGGAGAGATTTTCGGCTATCTCGGACCCAACGGCGCGGGAAAAACCACGACCATCAAGTGCATCCTCGGCCTGATTTTTCCCGAGCAGGGAAAGATCGAGCTGTTCGGCCAATCCCATCTTTCCCTTCCAGCCAAGGCCCGGACCGGTTTTCTTCCGGAAAATCCCTATTTTTACGACCATCTCACTGCGACTGAGTTCCTCACCTTCTACAGCCAGTTGTTTTTCATCAAGAAAAATGAGCGCGAAGAAAAGATCAAAGACCTCCTCCAGACCGTCGGCCTGGAACAGTCGGCTGACCTTCAGCTCCGGAAATTCTCCCGGGGGATGCTGCAGAGAATCGGATTGGCTCAGGCTCTCCTGAATGACCCATCCCTCGTCCTTCTGGATGAGCCTCTGGGCGGGTTGGACCCTCTGGGCCGGAAAGAAATCAGAGACATCATCGTCCGGCTCAAAGAGGAAGGGAAGACTGTCTTTCTTTCCTCCCACATTCTCCAGGATATTGAGATGATATGCGATCGCGTGGCCATCATCGTCAACGGCGAGATCATCGACCAGGGAGCCCTTCAAGACCTGATTTCAGAAAAAATCCTTTTCACAGAAATCGACCTCTCCGGAGTGGGAGAGAAAGAACTGGAAGGTCTGGGAGAGTTTCTTTCAGGACACGGGGATCGAGGACTTCTCAAAGTCTTCAAGGAGGAAAACATCGAGAAGGTCCTCGAACTTGTCCAGTCCCGGAAAGGAAAAATCCATTCTCTCATCCCGAGAACAGAGACGCTTGAAGACCTGTTCGTGGGAATAGTGAAGCAGAAATGAAGATACGAGCCATAGCTCTCAACACACTCAAGGAAGCGATCCGGGACAGGATCCTCTATCTTCTCCTCTTTTTCGCTCTCATCTGTATCGGCTTCTCCCGCCTGCTGGCCCTCTTGACTATCGGAGACCGGGTTAAAATCATCAAGGATGTCGGACTCGCATCTCTCTCTCTCTTCGGAGCACTGATGGCCATCCTGATCGGAACAGGGCTGGTGTATAAAGAAATCGACAAAAAAACGATCTACACTCTACTCTCCAAGCCCATTCAACGCTACCAGTTCCTGCTGGGCAAATTCCTCGGGCTGGTTCTGACACTCTTCATCATGCTCTTCCTGATGAGTATCATTTTTCTCGCCCTGATTTTTTTCCACACTTTCACGATTGAATGGCCGATGCTCATCGCCATCCTCTACATCTTCCTGGAACTCTGTCTGATCACCTCTGTAGCGCTTTTGTTTTCCTGCTTCTCCACCCCCATCCTCAGTTCCATTTTCACGCTCTCCTTCTACCTGATCGGACATACGGCCTGGGGACTGGAAACTCTTATTGAAAAAATCAAACCCGGGTTCGGAAAAGTTCTGGCTCAGGGCCTCTACCACTTTCTTCCGGACCTTGAAAACTTCAATTTCAAGACGGAAATCGTGCACAACCTCCCTATTCCCCCGGCGATTTTCCTGTACTCCACCCTTTACGGCTTATTCTACACTCTCTTTGTCCTGACCATTGCCCTTCTTATTTTCCGAAAAAGGGATTTCATCTGACAACCATGCGCATGCGATTGAAGAGCGGAAAGAGTTTCAGCGCGGTTTTTCTCGTGCTTTTTCTGATCCTGACGTGCGGCGTTTTCATGAATTTGAAGATCATCACCGACCGGATCACGCGCAAAAAAATCCCCGGCTCTTCCATCATCTACCTTCCCAAAGGCGAATACCTCAAGTACGGAACATTCGGTTATTCTTCTTTCCTGGCCGATCTGATCTATATCTGGGCCATCCAGTATTACAGCGACTACACGATTCCGGACAGCTACCTTTACCTCTACCATATCTTCGAGATCATCGCTGAGCTCGACCCTCACTACTTTGACCCCATCGACATGGGCGCCTTTATCGCCGCATACGAGGCCCTCGACCTGGAACTGGCCGTCAAAATTCTGGATATGGGTCTGGAGAAAAACCCCAAGGAATGGTTTTTTCCCTACCAGGCTGCCCACTATATTCAGTTCATGCAGAAAGACCATGTACGGGCCCAGGAGTACTACAAGACAACCATGAGCATCGAAGGATACCCGCCGATTGTCAGACGCCTGTATGCCAGCGCCATCTTCAAAGCCCAGGACTTTGAAAGAGCCGTTGAGGAGTGGCTGGAAATCTACAACACGGCAGAGGATGAGAGGATAAAACAAGTGGCCTCCAACCATCTGTATAACATAAAGGCGACCGTGGACATTGAAAAACTCCAGGACGCCATCGCGAAATTCAAAGAAAAATTCGACCGCTATCCGGTTGATTTGAGCCGGCTTGTCTCTGCCGGATTCCTGGATTCCATCCCGAAGGACATGGACGACAAGGAATACATGTACGACTCCCAGACCGGAGAAGTCAAGCCCCCGACAATCCCATGGAAAAGATAATCATCATAATCGTTTTCGGTTTCGCCTGGGGGAGTTTCCTCAATGTCCTGATCTACCGCATTCCCCGGGATATGAGCATCATCAAACCCGCCTCTTCCTGCCCCGCCTGCCGGAAGAAGATCAAAGTCTACGACAATATCCCCATCATCTCCTACCTGATCCTGGGGGGAAAATGCCGGTACTGCAAGGCGAAAATCCCTCTCACCTATCCGTTGGTTGAATTCTTGACTCCTCTGAGTTTCGTCCTCCTTTACATCCACTATTCATTAAGCTTCTTCTTCTTTGCCTCCTGCCTCTTCGCCAGTGCGATGATCGTCCTGGGCTTCATTGATTATTTTCACATGATTCTCCCCGATGAGATCACCCTGCCCGGGCTGCTTCTCGCTCTCATCTACTCGTTTTTCCGCGAAGACATAAACCTCACTCAGGCTCTGATCGGGGCCGTGGCTGGCGCTGGCTTTCTTCTCCTTGTGTACGGGACGTATTATCTGGTGCGGAAAAAGGAAGGATTGGGGATGGGGGATGTGACTCTGATGCTGCTGATCGGGGCTTATCTCGGCTGGCGGCAGGCTTTCTTCACTCTGATCCTGGCCTCATTTGTCGGGGCACTGGTGGGAGTGTTCGTGATCATCTTCCGGAAAAAGGATTTTCAGTTCTCGCTCCCTTTCGGGACTTTCCTGGCTCCGTCCGCTTTTTTCTCTCTTCTCTGGGGCGAGAAGATACTCCGGGCCTATCTGAGCCTGTTCAAGGGCCTGGCTCCTTAAAACGTTCTGACCGATCAGAGAAAACGTAACACTCTTCCAAAGACAAGGTTTATTTTTCGATGAAGACGGGAGACAGTTTTTCCTTCCACGATTTGACTCCGTAGGGAAGGTCTTCCATATCATCTCTTTTTAAACCAGCTAAAGCGAGATCATAGTGGAATCGGGCGTTGGAATTGAACTCAAAGGTATCGGCAATTATAGAGCCATAAAAATCGATGTTGCTGTTGAAATCCACATGAGCCCGGGGAACATAGACGGCCCCATAGAAATCAGTGTTGGAATTCCAGGTCATGGTTCCGTTAAAGCTGTCTGTCCCCAGGATGAGGAGGCTCGTCGGGTCCTGGGACAAATTGTTGAACTGAGAGTTACTGGCCTGTGTGAACGTTCCTCCAAGATAGATCGTGACGTTCACACCATCTGCAATATTGAGTTGTGAGTTGCTCGACATCGAAAAATCGCCGGTGATGTATAGTGTGGCATCCGAAGTGATCGTCAATGTGGAGTTGTTTCCGAGTACTAAGGACGTGAATTCTCCGCTGGAGTTTATCGTACCGACGTCTCCCACTCCCAGGGAATAACCTCCCATAAAAGCGAGGCTATCAGGCGCGACGACTGAAGGCATTTCCTTCTCTTCAAAAAGAGACTTCTTTTCGCCATCTATATAGGCATTGCCCTGGGTGATGATCACAGATTCAGGGTCGGTTCCCGGACCAGAGTACGCATCGCCATAGACATTGGCGTTGGAACACAGATCAATGCAGCCATACAGGTCACCGTTTGTCCCGATGTTCCCTTCTGCCCCGACATTCGCTCCGCCATACGGACCATTGGTGGAGTCATAGCTGTCCACTTCGGCGGCCGAAGAAAAGTCCAAGTCGTCATCCCCAAAAACAGCGAAATTCCAGGGGTCGTACTTGATCTCTGCCAGCTCAGCTCGGGTGGCTTTGCCCATCAGAGCAGAGTCTGAAAAGGACACCAATCCCTTGGATTCGACCACAGGAAACTTACTCTCCGGATTGTACACATTTATCTCGATATCCCCCAACACTTTACCGCTGGGAGTCTGAAAAGAAGTGATGGTCAACGTCCGGAGAGTGCTGTCTCCAGTCCAGATTGAGATGTCGCCAAAATTCAGCTCCCAGAGCGCTCTCTCTATGCCGGCTTCAGACATGGAGAGAGCTGTGCAGGATTTAAAAGATTTGTCCGTGAGCCTGTTTTCCGCAGAGAGCTGGTACAAAAACGGAAGAACGAGGAGGAGCAGGAAAGCCATGATGATCACACCGATGACTAAGACCATGCCCTCTTCATGTTTTTTGTCTTTCTTTTTATCTTTATTTGTATTCATTTTATTCACCTCCAAATTCTCCTATTCCAATCTGTTTCTCAGCATCACTCCTGTCTGGAGTGTCTCCTGGTAGGAACGGCCCATAAGAGTTTGCTGAGTGATCAAGGAGATATCGACGCTGGCCACCTGGCTGAAATCAGCCACAGAAGAAAGATTGACTCCTTCAGAACTCAACAGAAATGAACTCACTTGCGTGGAAAGAAATCGACTGCCATCAGACCGTGTGCTCACTCCATCCTTGGCATCCAGGATTCTTTCCAGGCGGCTCGGGATTTGAGGGTTGAGCCGATAAACGACATGGTCATAGTCATTTTCAATATCTATGACATACCCGTTCGCATCCACGGAGGGAATCCTGAGTATCAGACAGCTGTCAGACACCGTGTACACATCCCAGCTGGGAAGAACCTCAACCGCTTCCTTTATATCTCGTGTGATCCAATTCTGGACATAGCGGATATCCCGAAGCTCATCCAGCTTGACACTCTCTCCGAGGAAATATCGCTGTCCCGCAGAATAGAGTGAGAGAAGGGCGGAGAGCACGAGTGACACCACAGCCACTGTGATCAGGAGTTCCACGAGAGTTAATCCCTTGGGTTTGGTTTTTTTTGTTCTGGCTTTCATGGTCGCCCCCTTAGTTTTTCTCACAATCATTTTTTATTTATCCCTTTTTTGGTCACATAGGTGACGATTTCTTTCTGCATCTGTCTTCCCCTGTATGTCCACGTCACACTCACGGTCAATTTCTTGATCTCAGCGCCGACTGAATCCTCGAGGTCGATGATGCCGCTGCTGTTTTCCAGATAGGAAAGACTGTCATTCGTGAACGTATTATCCAGGGTTAAAATGTCGTTGTAATGCATACTCCGTATGAGCTCCAGTTCGCTCTGTATGGACTGGGTAGCGATAGTCATCTGTTTCATCCTGGTGAGGATATCAAACGCCTGGATGAAACAACTGAGGAGCGCAGTCAGAACCACGGCCAGCATCATGATGGTGATCAAAACTTCTATCAGAGTGAATCCGCCTTGTTTAGCTTTTCTGGCATCTGCGCTTCTTTTTCTTTTACTCCATAATTTGTGTAGCGCCATTTTCCCGATCCTTTCACATGATGCCTTTTTCTGCCGTGTGGAGGGATGCCTGCGCGTTGGGAAAGACAGGCGCCCATTCATATTCATTCCTCTGCAATACTGTTCTTGCCTTCCTTTCGACAATGAACCGGGCAACCCCTCGCCCTCTAAACGAGCTTGTGTAGGCCACTCTCCCGACAGCCTCCACCACAGGATACTGTTCATACGGCCATTTCACCCTTATTTCCACATCTCCTGTTTCCGTTCCTCCAGGAGATTGAACCCGGGAAAGAGTCAATATCCGCAATGTGCTGTTTCCATCCCAGCTTGAGATATCACCGTTATTCATTTCTGAGATCGCCTTCTCAATGCCTGCCTGGGCCAAGGCCAAAGCAGCCGAATATACAGAAGGCTTATCAGCGCTGACGGGCTTATTATGGAGTTCGATCAAAACAGGAAGAGCCAGTGGAAGGAAAATAGCCATCAGGGCCACACCCACAACCAATGACGATCCTTTTTCTCTGTATCGTCTTCTGTAATCGTCTCTTATAAAGCTTCTCATTTTACCAACCTCCAATCACTTTTATTTTTTCTCAAACTCAATCCTGGCAAAATCCGCCGACTTGAGTTGTTTCGCGACAAGAGATTTCTCCTGATCACTCTTCACATCCTTTATATAGATACATCTATCAGTAACACATCCAACAACTCTTGGACCCTACTGATGAATGTACGCCGCTCTGTGCGGTCATTCAATCGGGAAATCCCCCATTTTGGCCTGCGAAAATTCTGACCAGGATGTGCGTTCATTATGGTCGCTTCCTTTTCCAAACTTGAGATACACCACTTTAGTCGATCCGCGGGAGCAGGAATATCCTACCCGCCACGATGATTTTAAAGGTGATATTTTACCCACCCCCTCCCTCTCCTTTTAGGCTAATCCTTCTCAGGAGAAGTCTTGAATGGATTCATACTCGGCCAGAGAGAGAGGGCTGGAGTGCGGGGAGTTCCTTGAGGAAAATTCCCCAGTGATGCGGTTTTCCAGGGATAAATAATAGAGATAGGGAAAAGGTCTGTCTTTAACTGCAATGAAAAGGAAAAAACCCGAAATCTTAACTAAAAAAAGGTGGTTAATCCATGACAAAAAAGAGGTTAAGGCTGAAACCGGATGGGTTGTGATGAGGAGCGAGTGGACTCTCTCACCAATTCCGTATCACCCCTTAAAATGTCATTGCGAGCGCAGCGTGGCAATCACGTATGTAAGTAATTGTCATTGCGAGGAGCGAAGCGACGTGGAAATCTCGTAAAAATATATTCCTTTTTCTTATGAGATTGCCACGCTGCACTCGCTTGAATACCGGCATTCTCGAATGTGCCTTGCTCTCGTTAATCACACTCAATAAACTGGCTTGAATGAAAAAGGTAAAAAAAAAGTGGCTTCCTGAAAAGGAAGCCACTTTTCCTGTTCCTGATCTGAATCAGATCTTAATCTTCAATCGGCTGTTAATCTTAAGCCCGGTTCTAATCTTTATCAGGTAATAATTTTAAATCAGGTTCTAATCTTTAGTCAGGTCCTCACCTTAATCAGGTCCAATTCTTTTATCATGTATAGTCAATCTGTCTTTTGAGCCTCGTTTTTTCTGCTTTACCGAATGATCTTGAAGATCTCTCTCCAGGATTTAATCTTGAGCAGAGCGACAGCGAACTGCTCCAGCTTCTGGATCGTTGAATCGTACTCCTGGATGTAGACTTCTCGTTTTCTGGTTCCATCACCGGTCCTCTGTCTTTCGCCCAGGGTCACTGCGGCTCGCGTCTTGATCGAAAGCTCCAGACTCTCTACCGGCCCTGTAAACGTCTCGAGAGCCGTGCTTCCGATAAGAGTTCCCGCTTCCGCCTGGATGAACCGGGCGAACAGTTTTCCCACACCGGCCAAACTCTCACAGGGGTCAACACTGTCGATACTTCCGACCAACGTACTGAAATAGCAAATGAAATCAGCCACCTTGGGATCAGCCCAGACTTTATCTCCGACAGCCAGATCACCCATATCCTTTTCCATCGGCAGACCGACAACAGCCGGGTCGCCGAGATACCACTCCACCTCAGGAACAGTCTGATCAATCAGAGCGATAAAGGAGTAATTCACATCCCCCGGTGCCCGGTCATCTCCACCTGTCCCGAAGTACAGACGGGGAACGATCTCTGTGGAGACGGGATTGATCCAGATGGCTGGTTTGCAGACGATCGGGAAATTGTTCGAATCCTCGTAGATGACTTCTTCCTGCCAGGAATTGACATTAACGAGATTCGGAGTCACATCCACTTTCCACATCCGTCCATCCAGGTCTGCGATATAGACTCGATCGGTGAGCCCATCCTGGTCCAGATCGACTGCCGCCGGAGAGGCGGGAAGGGTGTTGGGGATATTCCAACCCAGGGCAGCGGTCGTATCCTCTTCCGGAACATCGAATCCCCACTCTTCTTCTCCGGTCTCCACATTGACAACATGGAAACGATTCCCGGCGATTTCCGCGGTGTTATTGTCGTAGCCTGAACCCATGAAGGCCACCCAGGTGTCCGCGTTTTTTATGCTGGTTCTTCCGATAGCCGGCACTGACCAGGTCTCACCCAGCTGGTCATGAGTGAATTCCCAGAGGGGCTGCGGGTCAGCCGGATTGGTGATATCCAGAGCAAAGTAATAGTTCAACCCACCGGCCAGGGCACTTCCATTTCCAGGCCCCTGTCCGCAGATCAGGACTGTTCTCCACTCTTCTTGATTATCCCCGTTCGCGTCTATGAAAACATCCGCGACCGCAGGACTGCCATCCATGTAGACATGCCGTTCAAAATACCTCTGTCCCGTGGCAGGGAACACCTCCCACATATCTCTTAACCGGGGAAGCTGGTTGTAAGGGATAAAGCCCCACAGCTCCGCTCCGGTCAAAACATCGATGCAGTGGAGCATGCCGTCGTTCGACCCGATATACAGAACCTTCCTTCTGTCGGCCCAATCAGTCATAAATTGCTGGTAGCCGTCTCCCATTTTCTGAGGCGCTTCTATCGGAGGTCCGACCACGATCGGATTGGAGTGGTTGCTGTCTCCCAGCTTCCAGCCGCGGCCCTCTCCTCTTATGAAATTGATCAGACCTTCATTGTCGTTGTTCACATCCTGGAGGATCGGTCCCAGAGTTCCGACATTCGCTGCGGTGAAATCGACTCTATCCAAACCTCCCCCGGAGGGAACGGCTGTGTAGATGTTCCGAGCGCTCGCATCTCGAGCCCACAAAAGAGTCCCTGAATCCCATAAGATCTCGACTCCTTCCTGCACAATTTCTCTTCCCTGCGGTTCGGCCGCATTCGGCCGGGTGATCGTCCTGAGGACAGAGTAGGCCGTATCTTGAGGAGTCACCGAGGAAACATCATACGCCCGCAGATGTCCCCGCCAGCTCGGGTAATAGAACGTGCTCCCGATGATCAGGTTCTTCTGCTGCGCTGCCTCATCGGTCACTGTCGCCGCCACAGATGTGCGGGAGTATTCTCTTCGCTCGACATGAGTGTACTCGAATTTGATCTCAGTGATATAGGGTGTGTCGAATGAGGCGCTCACGAATTCTGCCATCGGGTCTTCAGGCGCAAAGAAAACCGCTTTCCAGAGGAGCTTTGACCCGAAGTGTTTAAACGTATGGGTGGGAAGATTGTTGTACATATGAATATCATTCTCCTCCCAAGTGGCGAAAAGCTCATAATCCTCTCCGTTGTTGGAGAGATAGAAATCGACCTTCAATCCAGTCGGATCACCTCCGCGCGTTCCCATCTTGATTTGTGAGATGTCCACCTTAGTCACCGCATACTGGAAGCTGTCCAGAAGCGGGATGAGGTTCAGGGAGTGGGCCTCCCCGTAGGTCGTGTACACATTGGCCAAGTCATTTCTCGCCAGATAATAATCTCCGGCATCGTTCGCGTCGGCAATAACGATGTCGATATCTCCATCCTGGTCAAAATCCGTGCAAATTCCCATGTCTATGTCGTGAGGGTCAGGAGTCACAGGATTACAGTCATTAAAACACCGCCATTCCAGATCTATCGGAGGGCTTCCTCCTTCGACGACACCTTTATTCTTCCACAGGTACATCCTGGCATCGTTGCCCGCGCGCCATTTATCATTCGCACCCATGATATCCGGCAGCCCATCCTGGTCAAAGTCGTCGACCATCAGGGCAACCGTCCCGATACAGTTGGGGTCGACTATCGGAATCGCGTGATAGGTGAAGTTTTCGGTCCCATCATTCTCGTAGAAGACGATATTGGGCACGTTTTCCACACTGCCCACGACGATGTCTATGTCTCCGTCCAGGTCAAAATCCGCGGTTTTGATCGACGAGCCGCCCATCAGGTCGCCCGTGGGAAAGCCGGGTCTCTGGTCATAATTGAGCTCGGTGATGGTGAAATTGGCCAGGTCAAAACTCGCGGCACCCGGGTTTCTCACCAGATAGATCTCATCCTGACTGATGACCAGGACATCCATGTCGCCATCCTTGTCGATGTCCTCCGAGCACAAGTGGTCGGCAGCCCAACGGCAGTAGATCCCTTTGTTCATGAATTCGGCCGAGAAATCAAGGCATGGCGCCTGGAAGTAGCGGTTGAAATGAGGGTCTTCGGCTGTGCCGCTGTTGATGTACATACCGGCCACGAATTCGTCGTACACAGCTGCGTCCTGTCTATTCTTGAGAAAAAAGAAATCGAGCAATCCGTCTCCGTTGTAGTCACCCGTGGTGATAGAAGCCGGGCCGACTGTCAAATCCCAGTCATAGAGTTCGAACGGGTCGACATCCCAAATCAGCCCGTCATCATCCAATCCATCCGAATCCAGGTCTTCGAAGCGGTTCCACAGGAGAACAAGGCTGTAGGTGGTGATATCCAGGCCGACTAAATCAGGCAGACCATCAGCGTCAAAGTCCCCATGATCACAGACATAAATCCGTGCGCCCATCCCCAAGGGGGATGTCACTTCCAGGTTGCCCCCCAACCAGTTCAGAGTGATCGGCCCAGGGGGCCAGTAGGCCACTGAACTCAATTCTGTATTCTTGTACAACTCAGTATCGAAATTTTCGCCAATCTCTTCGGTGAATTCCACACAAGCCTCTTCCTGAGCCCAGAAGTTCAGGGCGAAAACTGAGAAGATTATGATCAAGGGGAGGTAAATCAACATAACTCTTTTTGTTTTGCTCATTTTTTACCTCTCTTATGATGAATTTTTTTTAGGTGCCCGGAAGCTGAATGGCCAGCTCGATCTCTATTCTGGATGTTGTCATGCTGGCCCCGCTGTCGACTGTCCCGATGCAGACCAGAATACAGTCGGCCGGGTCAGGAACAGCGCTTCCGGCCTCATCATCGATTATAAAGGCAGTGAAGGTATACCGGGGGTCAAAACTGCCGTCGTAGTTTCTGACATAAAGCTGGCGGCAGTAAAGCACAGAGTTGATGTCCGCGATCCCATCCTCGTTAGGATCGATCAGGTCCAGCAGCTCTCTATCTGTTAGTTTTCGAAAGTAGTCGGCTGAGGTGGGGTCATCGATTCCGACGGGTTCGGTCAGGTAATGCCCATCAAAACGAATCCAGTTGCCGCTGGCAAACGCTTCTTCAATCATGGTCCAGGTCGTGTCAAATCCGGCATCCGCGCCATTGTACGCCTGTTGTTGAGCACGGATGTTTCCCGCGACTCTCGGACCCGTGCCGGTCACTGTCAGCAGGACGATCCCGACAACCTGGAGAAAAGCCAGAACCAGGATGACAATGACCAGGGCCATTCCCTTCTCGTGCGAGGAGGAGGGCCGCCGATTATTCGATTCCGGAAATCTCATTTTTTTCTTCACTTTATCCTCTTTATATGGTCCCGATATTATACACATTCAAGGACATGTTTCTTATGTTTGCGGTGGACTCCAGCAGGAATCTCCTGTGATTATCCACCACAGCTCCTGCGGGAGAATCCGCAATAGATGGTTTCGAATAGATAAATGTCGCCCCGGCTGGAGGAGTCCCTGAAACACTCACGTAGGCATTCTCCGTTTTTCCGAGGAGTAGAATCCTCACAAACCGGATCCCGGCCAATGCGACAGGGTCAGTCCAGTCATACGTATCTCCCCAGTTGAGAAAGTCAAGGCTGCTGATGGTCGCATCGGCATTGTTATCATCCAGCAGCTGGTCATTATCCATATCGCCATGGTACTGGAGCTGCAGGTCTTCGATGTTCAGCGCCAGTGCTAGATGGTCATAGGCATTATTGTTCGGGTTCCACTGGGAGACATACATGACTCCTGGAAGACCCAGATAGCCGTCTGTTCCGGCTGTCAGGCCGGGATAATTGCCGTCCACATCGAGCCAGTAGGTCTTGAGCTCGATAAAATGAACCGTGCCTCCGACATAATCCGGGGCTCCTCCACCGGGAGCCAACCCGTTCGGCAGGGGTTCATTGATCGTGTTGAATGTGACCGTGTTCGTACCGAAGTCCACGCCCGTGACT
>JASFPJ010000017.1:0-19606 GCA_050116035.1 Candidatus Aminicenantota bacterium
CGCACTCAAGGGAACAAACTTGAAAAAGCTTAAGGACAAAATCTATAGACTGTTTATCCCCGACCAGGAACAGGATAACGAAGTCATTCTTCATTTGCGCCAAAAACTCATTCTCGACGAAATCCTGGATTCTCTAATCGAGGGGCAGAGTCTCCTCAAGCAAGGCTATCCCGAAGAAATTTATGCGGAAGAAATCCGTAAGACCATCCCTTTGATCGGGCAGCTCACTGGAGGGATTCGGGCGGACGACATCATTAACGACATATTCAGCCGGTTTTGTGTAGGCAAATAGAACGAAAAATGAACTTTGTGGATGAATACGATGTGATCGTCATCGGCGCCGGCCATGCGGGCTGCGAAGCCGCTTGTGCCACAAGCACCATGGGGCTCCGAACCTGCCTTATCACAATCCACCTCGAGACAATTGCTCAGATGTCCTGCAATCCTGCCATAGGAGGTCTCGCGAAAGGACATCTCGTCCGAGAGATTGACGCACTGGGCGGAATCATGGGCCTCCTGGCCGACGAAACTGGTATTCAGTTCAGGCTATTGAATCGAAGTCGGGGAGGAGCGGTTCAAGCTCCCCGCGCCCAGTCGGATAAAGCCCAGTACAGACTGGCCATGAAGAACCAACTGGAAAACGTCCCGAATCTGACGCTTTTTCAAGGCATCGTGGCGGAAATCCTGATTAAGAATGAAAAAACGTTAGGGGTTGTGACCTTGGAAGGAAATCGGCTGCACGCCAAAGCAGTGATTCTCACGCCAGGAACATTCCTCAACGGGCTAATTCATATCGGTTTGCACAGTTACTCTGCAGGGAGGGCGAATGAACCGTCATCGCGCGAACTGGGACAAAACCTTAAAAAAATAGGTTTGAAAACCTTCCGGTTGAAAACAGGAACACCCATGAGACTCGACAAGCACACCATCGAGTGGGACCGTTTTACTCCCCAGCCAGGAGACGAAGAACCCGTTCCTTTTTCTTTCCGGACTCACAAGACTCTTGAGAACAAAGTCCTTTGCTATATTGGATACACCAATAAAAAAACGCACGAGATTATCAATCAAAACCTGGACAAATCCCCCCTGTACAGCGGCAAAATTTCCGGAATCGGGCCCCGTTACTGTCCGTCTATAGAAGACAAGGTCGTCAAATTTCCCCATCATCTCAGGCATCAATTTTTCCTCGAGCCCGAAGGATTGGAAACATCCGAAACTTATGTCAACGGCATCTCCTCCAGCCTTCCCCTCGATGTCCAGAAGAAGATCCTGAAAAGCATCCCCGGTTTAGACCAGGCAAAAATACTCAGACCCGCCTACGGAATCGAATATGATGCGGTCATCCCCACGCAGCTTCGACCCACCTTGGAAACCAGGCCTATCCAAAACCTGTTCCTGGCTGGCCAGATTAACGGGACCTCTGGATATGAAGAAGCCGCGGCTCAGGGATTATTGGCAGGCATAAACGCAGGCCGAAAAATTAAAAAGGAGAAGCCTTTCATATTGGGAAGAGATGAAGCGTATATCGGTGTTCTCATCGATGATCTCATCACCAAAGGAGTTGAAGAACCCTACAGACTCTTCACTTCCCGGGCAGAATACAGGCTTTTCCTCCGGATCGACAATGCCGATAAAAGATTGACTCCCTATGGACACAAAATTGGACTGGTCGACGACAACGATTATGAGGCTTTCCTGAAAAAGCAAGAAAGGATAAAGAAAGCCACTCATTTTCTCCTCAAGGAAAAAATAACGATAGAAGAGAGGGAACGCATCACTCTCTGGGACTATCTAAAAAAACCTGAAGTGAAGCTCAAAAATGTGGTAGAATATAAAAAATTTAACGTGATTTTATCAGATGAAGAATCGCGCCATCTAGAATCAGAAGTCAAGTATGAGGGCTATTTAAAAAGACAGGAAAAGGAAATCGCAAGAATCCGAAAAGTCGATGGAGAGAAAATACCTAATAACATAGATTTCCGGAAAATTCCTGGTTTAACTCGAGAAGTGAGTGAAAAACTGGATGAAGTAAGACCTCAGACAATCGGTGAAGCTAAAAAATTACCGGGGATAACCCCCGCGGCGACAGTGAATCTGTATATCTACATGCGTATTCTGAGGAAAAAGGGCCAGAATAAAAAAAATGTTCCACGTGGAACAATGAAACACAATGAGTAAAATCATTGCCATAGCCAACCAAAAAGGCGGAGTCGGAAAAACAACGACCGCCATAAACCTGGCTGCCTCTCTAGCCCTGATAAAAAGAAGGATTCTCATCGTGGATTTTGATCCTCAGGGAATGGCCACAATAGGACTGGGAAAAACAAAAGATACCAAGAAAGGAGTCTATCAGGCCCTCATGAACGGCCAGAACATGATGAACTGCATCCAGCCCACTGAAATCAATAAACTCTATATCTGTCCCTGCTCGTCAGAATTAGCGGGTGCAGAGGCTGAACTATATTCCAGAGAGAGAAAAGAAAAAAGATTGCGGGATGCCCTGGACCAGGTTAAAAACTTTTTTGATTTCATCTTTATCGACTGCCCTCCATCCCTTGGTTTTCTCACAATCAACGCTCTCACAGCGGCCGATTCGGTTCTCATTCCTGTCCAGTGCGAATTTTTCTGCATGGAAGGCATTCCGGAACTTTTTCGAATCTTGGATGAGGTGCGGACCTACCTGAATCCATCACTTTCCATCGAAGGCATTCTTCTCACGATGCATGACGAACGGACCAACCTCTCCAAGCAGGTGGCTCAGGAAGTGCAGAGTTTTCTTAAAGAGATCACCTATGAGGTCATTATCCCACGAACTGTCAGACTGGCTGAGGCTCCAAGTTACGGCAAACCGATCATTCTGTATGCGAAAAATTCAAAAGGAGCCGAAGCATATCAAAATTTAGCCCAGGAGATTCTACAGAGATGAAAAAGAAGGCACTCGGAAAAGGCTTAAAAGCGTTTATTCCTGAGGAATTCGGCATTCTGAAAGAAGAACAGTATGCAGAGTTAGACATTGAAAAGCTCAAGCCAAGCTCTATCCAGCCAAGACTGAGATTTAACAAAGATTCCATTGACGAACTCGCCTCCTCGATAAAGGAATCTGGCATTCTTCAGCCTGTGCTCGTCGCCCCCGAAGGAAATCATTACACCATTATCGTTGGCGAACGCCGGTGGCGAGCGGCTCAGAAGGTTGGTTTTAAAAAAATCCCATCCATAATCCGCGCCATGCCAAAAGCTCAGCAGCTTGAGACTTCCCTCGTTGAAAACCTTCAAAGAGAAGACCTGAACCCTTTAGAAATTGCCCTGGCCTACCAAAAACTCAGCCAGGAACTAAACTACACGCAGCAGGAAATCGCTGAAAAGGTCGGGAAGGAGAGGGCCTCAGTGGCGAACTATCTCCGTCTTCTTAACTTATCGAAAGAAATCCAGGATTATCTAGCCGCTGGAAAAATCTCTATGGGACATGCCAGAGCTCTTCTCTCTCTGGAAAACGCTAAGGTTCAAGTGACACTGGCGAGGCAAATCGTGAACAAGCAACTCTCGGTCCGACAGGTCGAAAAAACAGTTCATGCCCTCAAAGAATCTCCTCAAAAAGAAAAAAAGCGGCCTCCTAATCCTGACTTGATGGCTCTTCAGGAAGAATTCATCAAGCATTTAGGGACAAAAGTTTCCATCTCAGGTAACCAGAACAAGGGAATAATAAAGATTCACTATTTTTCGACCGAAGAATTAAATCAAATTTTTGAAAAAATAAAGGAGTGAACGGATGGAAGACAGAAAAAGAGAAATCGATGAAACCAGGATGACAGGATTTTTTGACAAAGACACTCACATTGAAGGAGACCTAAACTTCAAGGGCTCATTCCGGATTGACGGGTCATTCAAGGGAAATATAAACTCTGAATCCACTCTTATCGTCGGAGAGAACGGAAAGCTTGAAGCAGAAATCAAGATCGGCTACATTGTCGTTAACGGTGAAATAAAAGGGAACATCCAGGCCAAAGAAAAGGTGGAGATCACTTCAACCGGAAGGGTTATCGGATCAGTCACCGCTCCGAAGCTTATTGTCGAAGAAGGAGCCTACCTGGAAACTAGCTGCCAGACCTCCGACGAACTTCCTCCTCCCCCAGAACATGAGGAAGAACCGGAAAAAACCGAAGAAACTGAAGAAGAGGTCGAAACGGAATATCAACCTTGAGATTCGCAACAGGGATCATCCCCGCTCGCTATCATGCGGAAAGATTCCCAGGAAAACCTCTGGCTCTCCTCCAGGGAAAACCAATGATTCAAAGAGTCTACGAAGCGGCACGCACAGCTAAAAACCTGGATGGAGTCATAGTGGCCACAGATGATAACAGGATTTACCAGGCCGCTCAAGATTTTGGTGCAGAAGCACGGATGACATCCTCCTCCCATCGGACTGGCACAGACAGAGTGGCAGAGGTTGCCCAGGAAATAAATACTCCTATCGTCATCAATATCCAGGGAGATGAACCCCTCATTCAAGGCGAGGCTATAGACAAACTGGTCGAGGTCTTGCAGGACGAAGACATTCCTATGGCGACTCTCGCTGTGAAAGAGGATAATTTGAATCTCCTCAACGACTCCGATGTCGTCAAAGTCATCCCTGACAAAGATGGCTTTGCTCTGTATTTTTCCCGTTCTCCTCTTCCTTTTCAGGCCTATGATTATTTCTGGCGACACATAGGAATCTATGGCTACCAGAAAGATTTTCTCCAAAAATTTTGCCGGATTCCTCCTTCCAGGCTGGAGAAAACAGAAAAGTTAGAGCAGCTCAGGGCATTGGAGAACGGCTACAGAATAAAAATTATTGAAAATCAGTATTCGACCTTGAGTGTTGATTCACCTGAGGATATAATCAGGGTTGAAAATTTATTAAAAAATAGGGATAGATGACAAAATTCATCTTTATCACGGGAGGTGTTCTTTCAGCGCTAGGAAAAGGGATCGCCGCTTCTTCCCTCGGAGCACTCCTGGAAAGTCACGGTTACAAGATCACCCTCCAAAAATTCGATCCTTACCTCAACGTCGACCCAGGCACCATGAATCCCTTCCAGCATGGGGAAGTCTATGTCACGGACGACGGAGCGGAGACCGACCTTGACCTGGGGCACTACGAAAGATTCACCTCCACAAAAACGACCAAAGCTCATAACTGGACATCCGGACAGATTTATGAGGCCATCTTAAGAAAAGAGCGAAAAGGTGAGTTCCTTGGCAAAACAGTTCAGGTCATCCCTCACGTCACGGACGAAATCAAAAAGGCATTCTACGCCGCGGCAGACAAAAACGATATTGTTATTGTGGAAATAGGCGGCACCGTGGGAGACATCGAAAGCCAGCCCTTCCTGGAAGCCACTAGGCAGATGAGGCTGTCTCTCGGCACTGAACAGACAGTCTTCATTCATTTGACTCTGGTCCCCTATGTCAAGACATCCGGAGAACTCAAAACAAAGCCCACACAGCACAGCGTCCGGGAACTCCAGGCTATCGGAATCCAGCCCGATATTATTCTTTGCCGGACGGATAGAGCCCTCCGGCAAGATATAAAGGCCAAGATATCACTCTTCACGAATGTTCCTCTAGAGGCAGTGATAACGGCCAAAGATGTGGATAATGTCTATGAAATCCCACTCCTTTACGCGAGTGAAAACCTGGACAAAATCATCCTGAAGCAACTGACTCTCCCTCAAAGGAGAAAAAATCTAGCCCGCTGGACATCCCTTGTGAACAGGATGAAAAATCCCCGTGACGAAATCAATATTGCTTTGGTGGGAAAGTATGCCGGGCTTCAGGATTCTTACATGAGCCTTAACCAGGCTCTGTACCACGGAGGAATAGCCCATAGGCTCAAAGTCAACATATCCTGGATAGAAGCGGAAGACCTCGAAGCCCATGACCCAGAGGAACTCCTGAGTGATGCGGATGGGATATTGGTTCCGGGTGGTTTTGGAGTGAGGGGGATCGAGGGAAAAATTAAAGCCGTGACTTTTGCCCGCACACAAAAAGTGCCTTTCTTCGGCATCTGCCTGGGAATGCAGGTGGCGACCATTGAGTATGCGCGGAATATCGCTTCACTCCAAAATGCCAACAGCACCGAGTTCAATGCTCGAACTCGCCACAAAATATTCTTTAAATGGAGGGAACTGAAAGGGATCAAAGACATGGGGGGAACCATGAGATTGGGCCAGTATCTCTGCCGCCTGGAAAAGGGATCTTTCGCCGAAAAAGCCTATGGAAAATTGATTATTAGCGAGCGTCACCGTCATCGTTACGAATTCAATCCCGAATATGAAAAAACAATGGCCAAGGCCGGGCTGTTCATCTCGGGGAAGAATCCTGACTATGGCCTGGTAGAGATCGTGGAGATTAAAGACCATCCCTGGTTTCTTGGCTGTCAGTTCCATCCTGAGTTCAAATCAAAGCCTCTGGAACCACACCCCCTTTTCAAAGCTTTTATCGGAGCAAGCCATGCCTATCGCACCCAAAGAAATAAGCATAAACGAAAAAGTTAGAATCGGCGGGAGCCATCCCTTTTTCCTGATCGGAGGCCCCTGCGTCATCGAAAGTCAAGAGCATGCTCTTTTCATGGCCAAGGAAATAAAAAAGATATGCCAAGAGCTTGGAATGACCTATATTTTTAAATCCTCATTCGACAAGGCCAACCGTTCTTCGGTATCTTCTTACAGAGGGCCGGGATTGGAACCCGGGCTGGAAACTCTGGAACACATAAAAAACGAGGTCGATGTTCCTGTCCTCTCGGATGTCCATGAGACAATCCAGGTGGAGAAGGCCGCCCGTGTCTTGGATGTGATCCAGATCCCCGCTTTTCTCTGCCGTCAAACAGACTTGCTAGTGGCTGCCGCCCAAACCCAAAAACCGCTTAACATAAAAAAGGGGCAGTTTCTTTCTCCGCCTGAAATGAAAAATGTCGTGGACAAGGTACTCAGCCAGCAAAATGAGAAAATAATCCTCACTGAGCGAGGCAACTCATTTGGTTACAACAACTTAGTCTTTGATGTCCGAGCCATTCCTATCATGAAGGAATGGGGATTTCCTGTCATCATCGATGCCTCGCACAGCGTCCAAAAACCGGGAGGAGAGGGAGTCTCCTCAGGAGGGGATGCAGAATTCATCCCTTATGTGGCCAAAGCCGGAGTCAGCGTTGGGGCGGATGGAGTCTTCCTCGAAATCCACGATAGTCCCCACAAAGCACTCTCAGATGTTTATAACTCATTGAAATTAAATGACTTAAAGAATCTCCTGGGCATCCTGCTCAAGCTTGAAAAAGCAAGAAATGGGAAGGAGTAAATCCTATATGGGATAATAAAACGCTATGACCAAAGATGAGATAATTCGAATCGGAAAAAGAGTCCTGAACATCGAAGCCGATGCAGTCAAAACTCTGGCTTCAAGTTTGGACGACAATTTTTTCAAAGCCGTCGACCTTCTTTTCAATTCTAAAGCTCGTGTTATCGTCACCGGGATGGGAAAATCCGGTCTCGTCGGCCGGAAGCTTGCCGCCACCCTCTCCAGCTGCGGCACGCCCGCCCTGTTCATCCATCCCGCAGAAGCCGGGCACGGAGACCTTGGCATGGTCGTCAAAGAAGATGTCCTCATCGCCATTTCCTACAGCGGTGAGACAAAAGAGATTATCGGCCTCCTGGACTTCTTCAAGAGAGCGGGAATCCAACTCATCAGCATCACAGGGAATAAAAAATCGAGGCTGGCTCAATACAGCGATATAGTCTTGGAGGCGCGGGTTGAAAAAGAAGCGGAGCCGAACGGTCTGGTTCCCACAGCCAGCTCCACAGCCGCCCTGGCTTTGGGGGACGCCCTCGCAATCGCATTGATGAAGAAAAAGGGATTCGGTGAGAGGGATTTTGCGGTCGTTCACCCCAGAGGGGAGGCAGGAAAAAAACTTCTTAAAATTAAAAGCCTTATGCACAAAGGAAGACAGATTCCCTGTGTGTCTTTCGAGGCTTCTGTGAAAGAAGTTCTCGAAGAGATGTCCAGAAAAAAGCTGGGGATGACGTGTGTTGTGGATAACAAGGAAAGGCTTGTTGGAGTTGTCACCGATGGAGATTTAAGACGAAAAATTCAGAAATATGGGAAGAGTTTTTTGGATAAGAGCGCTCAAGACTGCATGACTCCCGACCCATGGACCGTCAACAGGGAGGATTTGGCCACCACCGCATTGAACATCATGGAGGAGAACAAAATCACTTCCTTAGTCATTAAGAATAAAAACGGAAAGATTGAAGGAATCATCCATCTCCATGACCTGTGGCGAACAGAGATGTTTTAATGAATGCTAGAGACCGAGCCCGCAAGATCAAAATGATCATCATGGATGTGGATGGCACTCTCACAGATGGGACCATCCTCGTGCTTCCCGACGGGGAGGAGCTCAAATCCTACAACGTCAAAGACGGCGCAGGAATCTTGCTCGCCCACTTAGCCGGGTTGAAAACAGGGATCATCACTGGAAAAAAATCAAAACCCTTGGAAAAGAGAGCGGAGAAACTGAAAATTTTTGAAGTGCACCAGGGAATCCTTGATAAGAAAAAGACTCTAGCTGAAATTCTGGAAAAATCAAAGCTCGAACCCGAGGAGATCGCCTACATAGGGGATGACTTCGGAGACCTTGAAGTCCTCAAGTCCGTGGGATTTGCCGGAGCTGTGGCCGACGCCCATCCAGAGATTAAAAAATACAGTCATTTCGTTTGCTCTCACCCTGGGGGGAGAGGAGCTGTGAGGGAGTTCATCGAGTTCATACTGGAAGCCCAGGATAAATGGGATGAAATCCAAGAGAATTTCAAAACCTTGACCGAACAGAAAGAGATCAAATTGTAACGCCTGTCGGGAGCGTCTGGGCACAGAGCCCAGGCCACTACGAAAGGGGATTCAAGGATGACTTCCATGAATGAGTTTTGCACCTTTGAGAATGAGATGGATGACTTGAAAAAAATAACGCGATTCCCTTTCCCGGATTTTAAACTCGCGACTTCTAGGAGGAAAGAGTGAAAATCAAACCAGAAATTTTCAGACAGTATGACATAAGAGGACTCGTCGATGCAGATCTGACTCAGGAGACAGTCGAACTGTTGGGCAAAGGAATCGGCACCTATTTCCGAAGGAACCAGAAAAAAGAGGTGGCTCTGGGAAGGGATTGCCGGCTCAGCTCTCCTCTCTATTCTAAAGCACTGGCCAAAGGTCTTCTCTCGACAGGTTGCGAGATCGTCGACCTCGGCATCATCCCCACCCCTCTTCTCTACTTCACCATATACTACAAAAAGATGGAAGCGGGTGTGATCATCACCGGCTCCCATAATCCGCCGGAGTATAACGGATTCAAGATGATGGTGGGAGAGGAAACACTCTACGGAGAAGCCATCCAGGAAATATTCACACTCATTCAAAACGAAGATTTCATTGAAGAAAAAAGCTCCCTTACAAGAGACTATGATATTGCCCCGGAATACCAGGAATATGTTTTGAAAAATATCAAGCTTGAAAAAAAGTTGAAAGTGGTCGTGGACGCCGGGAACGGAACGGCCGGTGTTGTCGCGGTTCCCATTTTTAAAAAAATGGGATGTGAAGTGATCGAACTCTACTGCGAGATGGACGGCCGATTCCCCAACCATCACCCGGATCCGACACTCCCCGAAGCCCTTGAAGACCTGGTCCGGAAAGTGAAAGAAACGAAAGCGGACCTGGGAATAGCCTATGATGGGGATGGAGACAGGATTGGGATAATCGACGACAAGGGAAACATCATCTGGGGAGATTTGCTCATGGTCCTCTTCGCTCGTGATATTCTTCCCTCCAACCCCGGCGCTCCCATCATTTCAGAAGTCAAAGCCTCTAAAGTCCTGTATGATGAGATTGAAAGACTGGGCGGCCGACCCATCATGTGGAAAACAGGGCATTCCTTGATCAAGAAAAAAATCAAGGAGGAAAAGGCTCTTCTGGCCGGAGAGATGAGTGGTCATATTTTCTTTGCGGACCGATTTTTTGGTTTTGATGATGCCATCTACTCCTCAGCCCGTCTGCTTGAGCTTCTTTCAAGGTCCGATAAAAAAGTCTCACAGATGCTTTCTGACCTGCCCAAAACGTTCCACACTCCTGAGATCAGAATATACGCCTCGGACGAAGTCAAGTTCAAAATCGTAGAAGAAGTCAAAAAAGAATTATCCCGGAAATACCCCATCATCGATATCGACGGAGTCAGAGCCATCTATCCCGGGGGATGGGGTTTAGTCCGCGCCTCTAATACTCAAGAAGTCCTGGTTCTTCGCTTTGAAGGAGACACAGAAAAGGACCTGGACAACATTGAAGGCGAAGTCAAACAGGTCATCGAGGAAGTCATCCAAAGGTTAGGGCAAACTTGAGCCTGAATGTGCGTTTGGTTCAGAGTATTTTTGTTAAAGCCCCGCAGAGGGGAGATCAATATCCTTTATTTCTCCCCCTCGAGGTGGACGGCTTGTCTTTTCCGGCCTTTTTCATCGACAGAACGCCTCAGTTTCGGATTAAAGGAGTTTAGAAATGGACCTTCGAGTGGTCATCATGGCAGGAGGAGCCGGTACACGATTCTGGCCAGTGAGCCGGAGAAAGAAACCGAAGCAGTTTCTCCCGATAGTGAGCGAAAAAACAATGATTGAGGAGACTATTGACCGTCTCTCCCCTCAAGTTCCCTTGCACAACATCTACACAATCGCTAACTCTGAAAAAACTGAGACAATCAAAAACCTCCTCCCCGGCCTCCCGGATGAGAATTTTCTTATAGAGCCTAAGGGAAAAAACACAGCTCCCTCTTTAATACTGGCGACAGCCCGAATCTATCTCCAGAATCCACGGGCAGTTGTTGCCGCTTTGCCGGCTGATCATCTGATAAAAGACTCCTCTCTCTTCCTCCATAAATTTAAGGCGGCCGCCACTGCTGCATCAAGCGGAGACTACCTGGTCACCTTTGGGGTTCCTCCAAGCCACCCCGCCACAGGATACGGGTACATCCAATTTTCCACGGATAAGCCCCTCAAAACGCTGGATGAGCTCTTCTTTAACGTCCAGGAATTCAAAGAAAAACCAGGCCTTGAACAGGCTAAAGTTTTCCTTGAAGAGGGGAATTATTTCTGGAATTCAGGGATGTTCCTCTGGCAAGCCGAAGTGTTCGCGCAGAAGCTCGAACGATTTGCGTCTGATCTTTTTCCTTACTGGATAAAAATCCTGGAAGCTCTCAAAACTAACGACCGGGCACGAATCTCTTCCCTGTTTGAAGAAATTCCTTCTCTCTCCATCGACTACGCCCTGATGGAAAGGGCCGAAGGCGTCCTGATGGCCAAGGGTGACTTTGGCTGGTCAGATGTGGGGGCCTGGTCTTCCCTGGCCGAGATATGGCCCCAGGACAAGGCAGGAAATGCCTTGAAAGGAGAAAGTATCATCCTGGATTCCCAGGATTGTCTCGTCTATAATCCTGGAAAACTCACGGCTTTGATAGGGGTAAAGGACATCATCGTCGTGGATACTGACGACGCCCTTCTCGTCGTTCACAAAAGCCAGGATCAAAAAGTAAAGGACATAGTGAGTCAGATCAAAAAAAAGAAAAAAGTGGACTACCTGTAAAGAAAAACATTCCATCATGCTCAACCTGAAAAAGAATGAAATGAACCTCAAGAGAGCCATTAAACGTGCCAGAGAACGCGACATCATCATCCCCACATTCCAGCAGATGCAGAACCCTGAGCTCATCCCTGATCAGGTCAAAGAAAAACTCAAAGAGATTGGACTGTGGGAGCTACATCCCTTCAACCTCTTTAGAATCACCTGGAAAAATGAGCCTGTTGCCCAAGGAGGAGGCTTTGGAGATGTCAACATCATGGAGCTGTCCGGAGAATTAACCGGTGTTGATGCTCGGATTATCGGCCTGGTCGGCAAATGGTTCCCCACAGGCTCTCATAAAGTGGGCGCGACATTCGGTTGCCTTGTGCCGAAGCTCGTCACAGGCCAGTTCGACCCCTCTCATCACAAAGCGGTCTGGCCCTCGACTGGCAATTTCTGTCGTGGAGGGGCTTACGACGCTTCTCTCCTGGCCTGCGAATCCATCGCCATCCTGCCCGAGGAAATGAGCCAGGAACGCTTTGAATGGCTCTCGACAGTCGCTGGAGAGGTGATCAAGACTCCCGGCTGCGAGAGCAACGTCAAAGAAATCTTTGATAAATGTGGGGAGCTTCGGAAGACAAGAGAGGACATCGTAGTCTTTAACCAGTTTGACGAGTTCGGAAACTATCTCTGGCATTACTCTGTTACCGGGAATGCGGCTGAAGAAACGCTCAGGAAAACGATGTCAGAACAAGAGCGATTTGCGGGTTTTGTGGCCACATCCGGTTCGGCTGGGACAGTGTCAGGCTGCGGAGATTATCTCAAGGAAAAATTTCCCGCATGCACAGTCGCTGTGGGAGAAGCCCTTCAATGCCCCACACTCCTCCTCAATGGTTTCGGAGGGCACCGGATCGAGGGAATCGGAGACAAGCATGTCCCGTGGATCCATAACGTCCGGAACACAGACATGGTTATTGCCATTGATGATAACGACTGCATGAGTCTTATCAGGCTCTTCAACGAACCGGCCGGGAAAGAATACCTGAAAAAACAGGGGATTTCTGAATCCTTAGTGAACAGCCTCGCCCTCCTCGGAATCTCGAGCATAAGTAATCTGTTGGCCGCCATTAAATTTTCTAAATATTACGAACTCACCTCAAAAGACGTGATCCTCACTGTTTTCACTGATTCCATGGAGCTCTACGGGAGCCGCCTGGAGGAACTGCGGCAAACGCACGGAAAATACTCGGAACACGAGGCTTCGAAAGACTCTCATTGTTCTCTCCTTGGAGCGAAAATGGACCACATGCTTGAACTCAACCATTATGACAGAAAACGGATTCACAACTTGAAATACTTCACCTGGGTTGAACAACAGGGGAAAGATGTGGATGAACTGAATGCGCAGTGGGACGATCATCCTGGCTACTGGATGAGGATTCAATCAAATGCAGATGAGCTCGACCGGCTGATCGAGGAGTTCAACCAAAAAACGGGCCTTCTTTAGTAAACGAAGGAGCCAGGCCTCGACATTAGACATTGGAAATCCGGCTCTGTCAAAGTGTAACGTTTTATCAGCCGCGAAAGCGATGAGCTAGATTACTTGCTTCGTGTGCCCATTGAGGGTGAATTCTGAACCTGAGTGCCTTAATCGAGGAACTAAATATCCCATGTCAAGGACTGACACCTTTGCCTCGCATTGACAACATATCTTTGCTCTGTTATAAGCTTCTCTTTAGAAAACGGAAAAGGAGCCGGTTGGGATAGAAACCAGGATGTTCTTCCAATGCTCACAAAGGCATCGTGAATGAAGGCTGAATACTCGGTAAAAACCTGCCAGAAACTCGAAAAGGCCTTCCGAAGCCAGAAAATCCTTCGGCCCTTTCGAATCCAACGCTATGATCCTGGCACTGAACTCACCTATGAAATCAAAGGCGTTGTTCCATCAGGGACCGCACAACTCACAGTAGAGGTCGAAAAGTTTGTGGGCGGAGGTTTTGCCGGCCAGGTTTACAAAGTCAGAGCGAAAGAAATCAAATCCCTGAAAGGGCAGATCAATGGCATCCATCAAGGTCATTCTTATGCCTTGAAGATTTTTATCCCTCCATCCGGATTCGCTAAATTTTTCCGCAACATTATTTATGCCGCCGGTTTCCAGGGCCCCTTCTCGCTCCAGGTTAACCCGGATGCAGTCAGAGCCGGCGCCTTATGGCAGAAATTCATCCGGCAAGGAGCAGGTCTGCGTTTCGGGTCTGAAGACGCCGTCGTGGATATCCTGGCCACTTTTATTGATCCTTCCCTCGGAAGCTGTGGGGAAATCAGCGAATGGATCAATGGACGTCTGTGGCGTCTTGAAGCGGATGACAACCTGGATGCTCGGAAAAAATGGAAACCAGGAGACCCAGATGACGACCTGGGATCTGCGGAGTATCGTGCAAAACGAACCTTCATGAAACGCCTGGTGCAACTGATGCACGAGATGGGAGCCGCTGAGCTCGCCCGCCAGTACGAATGGTGGACATGCAAAAGCCAGCCTAACGTCCTCAAGAGAGCCGCTTCTGACCCTGATCCTGTCGAAGGGCATGTGGCAGTCGATTTTCGGGCTGGCCTGGCTCTTCATCTTCTCCTTCCGATGAGTCCGGTTGATTTTAAGCTCATTCTCCAGGGAGTGGCTCGAGGAAGCCTGGTCCAGTT
Organism: Candidatus Aminicenantota bacterium; assembly: GCA_050116035.1. Classification (GTDB taxonomy): domain Bacteria; phylum Acidobacteriota; class Aminicenantia; order Aminicenantales; family Aminicenantaceae; genus SOIA01. The sequence goes on from JASFPJ010000017.1 coordinate 14,317, forward strand.
TGACCGTGGCCGCATAAACCGGCTCCAGAGCTTTATGAACGCCCATCCTGAATCCTTTGCCGATATGGACCAGGCAGTTGAGGAACTCAAGGAAAGCGATAAGCGATACCGCGAATCTCTACCTGACATCCCTCATCATCATTTCAAGCTGATTTTTCATCCCAGGCTGTGGTCTTCCATCATGCGGAGCAGCATCAAGGGCTGGAAGATTCGCAACATCATTGATGAAGACACAGCCCAGCAGTTGCCGGAGAAGAAATTCCGGGCCTTTCTCTTCTACATCCTGGGACTCCTGCCACTCTTGGGGAATTTCTTCCGGAAGCTACGGGGACAAAAGGACTACAGGAAGCATTACGGCCGGCTACTGACCAGCGCGCATTATCTCCGGCGTGCAGTCAAAGCTCGAATCGCCGAATCTCTCATCCGTTGGCATCGAGCCGGACGTGTTAACGAGATACGGGCAGAAAAACTGTCCGTGCATCCATCGAGATTTTTTGTCCATCTGCCGCTTTCCATTCTTCCGGCAAAGATGCATCGTTTCTTCTCCGACCGCCGTTTCTTCCTGAAATCTCTGGACAACATATTTATCCGGCCTTTGCGTCTTTACTTCAAGTCTGAGGCCAGAGAGAAGTGGCTGCGAGAGACGATATCTCAGGGGGAGAAGAGCGGCATGCTGACCAGCAAGGAGGCTTCGCACATCACCTCCCAGATAAAAGAACCTTTTATCCAGAAATACCTGAAAAGCCTTGCCGTCCATGTCTGTACGGTTCCAGTCACCCAGATTGTCTCTGTCGCAGTCGCCTTGATCTATGTCAGGCTGCATCCAGAACTATCATGGCAGGAGGCCACACTCCACGCGGGTATTATTCTCGGGCTCTTCCAGATCACTCCTATCTCCCCCGGCTCGCTCGTACGGGGCCTTTATGTGACCGCACTCGTCATCCGAGAGAGAAACATCAAGAATTACAACATCGCATTCTTTCTCAGCTTCTTCAAATACATAGGCTACCTGGCCTTCCCGATCCAGATGGCTTACCGCTACCCTGACTTGGCCCGCTTCATGGCCGGGCACTGGGCGACAGGGGCGGCACACATCGTACCTGTTTTCGGGGAGAGAGGCGCGCTGCTCGAGCACGCAGTCTATGACCTCTTCTACAATTTCCCTTTGAATGTCCGCCGTCGTATTCGAAAACGACGAGAACTCCGCTCAGGCTTGAAGCCAAGGCGCTGGCACGTTCCTTTCTGTGTCTTAGCTGGAGCGTTCCTTTTGGCTCTCGCGGATTTGATTTATTTCAACCTTGTCGGTCACATCCCCAGCTTCGGAAACATCTGGTGGCTGGCTCTCTGGATTCCTGTCTTGGCGGCAACCGCCACAACAGCCTGGGCCGGAGGAGCCACTCTTCCCAAAAGAATGGCGATGGGTATCCTCTGTGGAGCTTTAATCGGGCTGCTCTATGCCGGTTCGAACACATTCATGGGATATTTCTTGATGCCTGGGGGGGAGGAGACTCTCACGGCTTTACAGCTCTTGGCCCGGATTGGTCCAATAGCCTTCTGGAGAGCGTTCCTCTTCACAATCATGGCAACAGTCGGTGCTTTTGCGGCTGAAACCAGGCCTGTGAAAACTTCTGTTTTCTCCTCTGGTTAAACAGCTCTACTCTTAAACGCTTCCTTTTTTACCATAAAGGACCTGCCTGAACCTGATTCATGCGCTCATTCACGATGGCCAAGAGAAAACCTTCTTTTCAATTTTATCCCTTTTCAGTTCATCCGATTGACTTTCACCCATTCCTAGTATATAAGCCGGAGCAGAAAACAACCTGAAGAACAGAGGGAAAAGCTTAAAAATATACAAATTCCAGGTTAAAGAATGAATATCCGCTAAATAAATTATTGCCAAAACCATGAGCTTCTTCCGATTGCATGCAATAAACCACCAACTTTTTCGTCTCAATGGTTAGAAAATAAAAACACGAGAGAAATCATTGAATAAGATCGTCGAGTTTTTCAGAACAGAATACAAGAGATTGGTGCGTTATGTCCACCGACTGATCGATGACACGGCTGAACGGGACGCAGAGGACATCGTGCAGGATGTGATATTGAACATTCTTGACGGGGCAGATATGGGGAGGCCTATCGAGAACCTTTCCGCCTACGTCTATCAGTCTCTGCGTAACCGTGTGGTCGACTTCTTCAGAAAAAGGAAAGAATTATTATCTCTCTCGGAAGCAGTCCTTTCTTCACCAGATAATACAGCCTATGAAATCGAAAAAAAAGAGCTTCATGAAAAAATATTCAAGGCCATGGATTCCCTGAACGAAGAAGAAAGGGCAGTGGTTATCGCCACCGAGTTCGACGGGCGTCCTTTCCGTGAACTTTCTGAAGACTGGGGAATCCCCATCGGGACTCTCCTGGCGAGAAAATCTCGTGCGTTAAAAAAGATAAAACAAAAACTAACCGGGTTAGTGAAATCCGCATAAAGGAGGCATCAGATGGAAAAAAGCTATGCACACTCTCATTGGGGCACAGAGCCCAATCGTTTTCTGAGGTTCCTTCGGATAATCGGTATGGTCTTTCTTGGGCTGGCCTTTGCTGTAGTTTTCGCTCTCGTTTTTGGCTTATTGGTCAAACTTCTCTGGAACTGGCTTATGCCGGCTCTTTTCGGCCTGAGTGAAATCTCCTACTGGCAGGCTTTCGGAATTGTCATTCTGGCCAAGATTCTCTTCAGTGGTTTCGGACACCGGGTTGGAAATCGTCATGACCCTTTCCGCTCGAAATTCCGCGAACACTGGCCTTTCTCCATGGGAAGGATTGAGGGAAAGGACTGGAGAGACTACAGAGATTTCTGGCATGATGAGGGAAAGGCTGCCTTCGAAGCCTACGTCCGTAAAGTTGAAGAAGAAAAACAGGAAAAGCAGTAAGCTGAACCGCTTGCCATTTATGATCAGTCAACTGCCTATCCGGTTTGGAAAACGCTTTCTCTGTTCAGGTTGATATCCGGAGCAGCCGATACAAATCAGGGCCCCAGCCGGAAGATTGAGGCTGGGGCCCTGTTGTCTATTAAAACAAAATTTGGCTATGGCTATAAAACTCAGTCGTGTTGAATCCTACCCGTATTAATCCCTTGTCAATTGAAGGGCAGACTCAACGATTCGTCCGGTGCTGGGGAGGGCTCGATCCTCCAGTTCTCTCGAATAGGGAATGGTGTCCTCTGTACAGACTCGGCTGTATTTTGTGGAAAGGCCTGACTCTAAGGCAACCGCGGCCAGCTCCCCAGACAGACCGAAATCCCTATAATCTTCATCCACAACAAGCATCCGCCCGCTCTTAGAGATAGCCTCAAGGACTGTCTCCTTATCCAGAGGGGAGACAGATCGGAGGTCTACGACACCCGCAGAAATCCCTTTCTTTTTCAGCCTGCCTCTGGCTTCAAGGCAACGATGGACTCCTAATCCCAAGCTCACCATTGTTAGATCTTCCCCCTTTTTGATAATCTTTGCCTCTCCTAACGGCAAGGGCTTCCAGGTGTCTGGAACCGGGCCCGAAGATCCTTCAGAGGGGACATCGAAATCGACCGTTTGGCGACCGCCAATCCCCATGTAATCGAGCCACATTTCAGAGAGCATTTTATGCTCAAGGTAAATGACTGGACCCTCATGGCCGAGGGCAGAAATCATCAACCTTCCGGCATCAACGGGATGGGAAGGAACCACAACTGACAGTCCTGGAATATGAGCCAACCATCCCCAGAGGCTCTGCTCATGCTGCCCCCCATCCCCATACCCGCCGCCGCATGCCGCTCGCACGACTAAAGGAACATTCCATCTTTCTCCCGAGAACTTCCAGATCTTAGCCGCCTGATTGAGAAGGGCATCGATGGCGGGTCCGATAAAATCAACGAGCATGACTTCAACCACAGGCTTCAATCCGGCCATGGCTGCTCCGACGGCCGCTCCGACAAACGCAGCCTCGCTGATGGGAGCGTTTCGAACTCGCCTCTCCCCAAAGCGGATAAAGAGATTCAGCCGCAAGACCTGGACATCTTCACCCATGATGATGATATTCGGATCATCGGTCATGGCCTGAATGAGAGCATCCTCGATTGCCTCGGTAAAGCTCATTTTTCTCATTACTGTCTGCTCCGTTAGGCCGATTGACTTGGAACTGGATATTTCGCCGACATTATCTCTTCATTCCTCCTGGCCAGAAAAAGAGAGTTCAAGTGTTCTGTCTATTTCCTGTTTGACCTCTCTATCGATTTTATCGAGCCGTGACTTCTCTTTTTTTAACTTTTGATGGAGCCGGTAAACGGGATCGAATTTCTTTGATTTCTGATCCCTAACCGCTTTGCCGATCAATAAAGACACTTTTCCCATGCCTTGGAGACGCTTCCCCACGGATTCTCCCTTTTTCGCGATCGCCGACCGAATCAACGGCCCCGAGACTTCTTTCATCCTCTTAAAAGGATGGCGCCCGACTCGAAGAAGAGGATCTCCCAAAAAATGTCCCTCGATGTGGACACAATGAGCCAACAGGAAAGTCGGCCCTTCACCTTTCCGTGCTCTCTGAACAGCCGTTTTTCCCGCCTGCCAGACCGCTTCCACATCCACTCCATCGACCTCTAAGGCTGGCATGCCGAATCCCTTCACACGATCCAGCAAATCTCCGGAAGTGACAGAGGGAGAATGAGTCGTGATCGCCAATTGATTGTCTTTGCAGACAAAAAGAATTGGGAGTTTCCATACAACAGCCAGGTTCAAAGATTCCAGAATCATCCCCTGGTTCATCGCCCCTTCCCCAAAAAAAGCCACTGCTATTCTTCCCTGCCGAAGATACTGGGAGGCAAGGGCAAAACCCGCGCCCATCGGTGCGGATGCACCGACGATGCCAGAGGAAGCAGAGAGGAACTCCGGAGAAAAAAGATGCATGTGCCCCCCGAACCCGTGGCACAGGCCATCCGGAAAACCCATGAACTCTCGCAGAAGGGACCGTAGATCGATTCCTCTGATGACCAAAGGAGAGGTCCCTCTGTGGTCCAGGGCCATGGCATCTCCATCCTGAAGGTGGGAGACCACACCTGCGACTACACCTTCTTCGCCCAATCCCATGTGCATCTCTCCGGAGATCTGCCCCGCTTCCCACAGATTCCTGACACACTCCTCAAAAAGCCTGGACCGCAGCATCTGCCTGTAGAGAGACCAGAGGTCAGGCTTTCTGTTCCTGTCTGGATGCCCAACTGGGAGTTTTTTATCTGAAGGCATGAACTCTCCTTGGAGTAAGTCTATTC